>JAIRKV010000122.1 GCA_031259935.1 Prevotellaceae bacterium
GTATTTGAAAACAGCGAAATAACAAAAATAGGACAAAATATAAAATTCGACTGTCTTTTTCTTAAAAATTACGGAATAAATGTGTGCGGATTTATGTTCGACACCATGCTTGCCGACTATTTGCTGAACCCGGAATTGCGACACAACATGAATCTTTTAAGCGAAAAATATTTGTCATATTCTCCCGTGAAAATCGAAACGCTGATTGGCGAAAAAGGAAAAAATCAAAAAAAAATCTCGCAGGCGCCGCTCGACGCCGTTGCCGAATATGCAATTGAAGATGTTGATGTTACAATTCAACTGAAATATATTCTCGAAGAAGAATTGAAAAAAAATAATCTTTATAAATTATACTGTGAAATAGAAGCCCCGCTGATTAACATTCTTGCCGATATGGAATACGCAGGAGTACGTATCGACAGCGAAAAACTAAAAATTTTCGGACAAAAACTTAATGCACAGATAATTGAACTCGACAAAGAAATTAAGGAAATGACAGGCGAACCTGCTTTGAATATCTCATCTCCAAAACAATTAGGCGTTGTACTTTTTGAGAAAATGCAAATCAGCGACAAGGCAAAACGCACCAAAACCAAGCAATATTCGACCGATGAAGAAACATTATTGTCGATGCGCGGAAAACATCCTGTTATTAATAAAATTCTGGAATACCGCTCAATAAAAAAATTATTGTCGACTTACGTAGAAGCGCTGCCGGAATTGATAAACAAAAAAACGGGACGAATTCATACATCTTTCAATCAGGCTGTTACGGCAACAGGACGGCTGAGTTCATCAAATCCTAATTTGCAAAATATTCCCGTTCGCGATGAAGATGGACGCGAAATACGCAAAGCCTTCGTTGCATCAGACGAAAATCATGTTCTCGTTTCAGCCGATTATTCGCAAATCGAATTAAGACTAATGGCTCATGTAAGCGAAGATAAAAACCTTATAAATGCTTTTAATTCGGGCGAAGATATTCATACGTCAACAGCAGCCAAAATTTACCGCATAAACAATGATCAGGTTACGCGCGAACAGCGCGCAAAAGCCAAAACTGCAAATTTCGGAATTATTTATGGAATATCGGCTTTCGGCTTGGCACAGCGTCTGAATATTTCAAATAAAGAAGCAAATGAACTTATTACAGGATATTTTCAATTATATCCTGATGTGAAAACATATATGAATAAATCAATTGCCGAAGCGCAGACAAAAGGTTTTGCCGAAACAATTTTCGGACGAAAACGCCATTTGCCAAATATAACATCGGGAAATGCAATCGTGCGCGGACTTGCCGAAAGAAATGCGATAAATACTCCGATACAGGGCTCTGCCGCTGATATTATAAAAATTGCGATGATTAAAATTGCAAACAGATTGAAAAAAGAAAATTCATCGGCAAAAATGATTATGCAAGTACATGATGAACTTGTTTTTGATGTAGAAAAAACGGAACTTGAAAAACTTTTAAATATTATTTCAACCGAAATGCAAAACGCAGCAAGATTGAGAGTGCCTTTAATTGCCGAAGCAAACTATGGAAACAACTGGATAGAAGCACATTAATGCAAACGGGATTTTAGTGTTTTTCTTACTGTCGATAAAGAAATAGAATCATAAAATATTGAAAGTGTGCATTTGCATGTGTTTTATTTTTCGTATTTACCTTATTGAATTTTACTGCAATTGCATCGTTATACATTGTAACGCATAAAAAATCCAAACCCGATAAAATAAAAATATATTTCTTCTTTTCAAAATAAAATATTATTTTTGCAAAAGCAATACACAAAAACTATGAAACGAAAATTGTTTACATTAATTTTGTCTTTTCCGCTACTGTTGAATGCACAAATTGCGGAAAATTTTGAATCGCAAAATATAGAAAACTGGAAACAAACGCCTGAAAACCGCTGGGCTGCATCACAAACCGAAGCGCTTGAAGGAAATGTTTCGCTGCAACATGTTTTCGACAATACCGCAACCGGACACGACAGAATATCTGTTCACGTTGAAAACATTGATGTTACAGCAGGAAATGTTACATGGAAATTTTTAATCAGGCACGGATATAATCCATCAGCATCAAACTTTTGGGCAGCATTTCTTATGAGCAATAAAGATGCAGAAATGATGATGAAAGACAGCGCTGTAAATGCTTATGCCATAGGCGTTAATCTTGTTGGAAGCAACGATTTTATTTATCTTTACAAAATTACAAACGGACTTGTAACTCAACTTGTAAATACAAATGTTAATTGGGAAACCGCTATCAAATCGACAGGAAAAGCAGCGATAGAAATAATGCGAAAAATAAGCGGAGAATGGAATATCCGTATAGATTCGACAGGAAGTTTTGAAAATTTTGAATCTGCGGGAACTACGGTAACCGACACTGAACACAGCGTTTTTAATCATTTCGGATTGCTTTATAACTATACTTCGAGCGCCGACAGGCGTCTTTGGTTCGACAAACTTACAATTACATCGAGCATATTGCCTGCTCAAATTGAAAGCGTTAATAAATTAAGCAAAACGCAACTTGCGATATCAGTAAGCAAATCGATAAAAAGTACAGGTAACATAAAGTTAATCAATCAGAACGGAGATGTTGTAAATATAATTTTACAAAATATCGAAGGACAAAATTCGGATAAAATCACACTGACAACCGAACCTCTGCACGGACGAAAATTTACAGTTTCAATTGATAATCTAACCGATAAGGATGAAATTACAACAAACGCAGTCAAAACATTTTTTATTGATAATTTTGACTTCGGCGACATTGTTTTCAATGAAATAATGTTTCGTCCCGAGCCTGTGGTCGGCTTGCCAAACAGGAAATATATTGAACTGTACAATCGCACGCAGTATGGCATAAACATGAAAGACTGGAAAATATTGTACGGAACAGCAGGAGAAGCGCGAATTGCAGCCGACAGTATTTCTGCCGATGCGTATGCAATTATCTGTACGTCAAGTGCAGTTGCAGATTTGTCGCCTTACGGAAAAGTTATTTCTGCCGTTTCTTTTCCTTCATTGACATATTCGGGACAAAACCTGAAACTTGTCGACAACGAAAATAATCTTATCGCAACAGTCAATTATTTGCCCGACTGGCATGACGACGCAGACAAAATAACAGGAGGCTGGTCGCTCGAAAAAATAGATTTTGACAATCTCTCGGAATTGAAAACTAACTGGAAATCAAGCCATGATGAAAAAGGAGGAACACCGGGACAAAAAAATTCCGTATTCGGCGAAAATCCCGACAACGAACCGCCGACGCTTGTACAATGGAAAATTTTAGACAGCGATAAACTGCAATTAATTTTCGACGAACCGATAAACACAGAAATCGCATCGCAAATCGAAATATATTTTATTGACGGTAATATTGGAAATCCTGTAAATGTGATAACTGATTATAATGAAGTGATATTAATTTTTAACAATATTATTGAAACAGGCGTAATTTATAATCTTACCATACGAAATACTTTTGCCGATATTGCAGGAAACCGTCTTGTTGATTTTAATCTTGCTTTCGGTATAATGCACAAGCCGCAAAACAATGATGTTATTATAAACGAAATACTTTTCAATCCTTATCCCGACGGAGTCGATTTTGTGGAAATTTACAACCGTGCGCAGAAAAACATTGATTTCAAAGACCTGTTTCTGGCAACACGCAACAAAAATACAGGTTTGTTACAGTCGATATATCAAATACAGATAACAAGCGGTTTTTTGCAACCGCAACAGTTTATTGTACTTACAACAAATCCCGAAATCGTAAATCAACAATATTACGTGCAAAGTCCTGAAAATATGATAATGATGGAACATCTTCCGGCATATTCCAATACCGATGGAACTGTTGTGCTGCTTGACGAACATCAAAATGTAATCGACGAATTTTCATATAACGAAAATATGCATTTCAGGTTTTTGACTAACGTTAAAGGAGTTTCACTTGAACGCACAAACTGCGAAAAACCGACAAACGACATAAATAATTGGCATTCGGCATCAAGCGATGCAGGATATGCAACACCAACCCGCAAAAACTCGCAGGCAGAATTTACTTCCGAAAAGTATGGCTTCAGCATTTCGCCGCAAACATTTGCTCCCGACAATAGCGGCATTGATGATGAATTGCATATTTCTTACGCCATGCCCGAATCGGGATATCTTGCAAACATAAAAATATACGATTCGCAGGGACGCTGGATTACCGATGTGCAAAACAACGCTTTGCTCGGCGCACAGGGCAGTTTTACGTGGAACGGACTGAACGACAGAAAACAAAAAGTAAGCATTGGCGTTTATATAGTTTATATTGAGTATTTTAATTT
>JAIRKV010000129.1 GCA_031259935.1 Prevotellaceae bacterium
ATGCGGAAAAACTTTACGCACTGGCTTTTCGATTACTTGGCAACAAGGCTGAAGCGTCAGATGCAGTGCAGGATACATTCTTAAAACTTTGGAATAAGCGCAATGAAATGGAAATACAAAATACCGAAGCATTTTGTGTAACTCTTGTGAAAAACATATGCCTGGACATATTGCGAAAACGCCGCAGAAACGAATCGCTGTCGAACAGCGAACAGGCAGCAAACGAACTGATAATCAATAAACAAATAGAAATACATTATGACTGGATACAAATGCAAAAACTGATAAGACAACTTCCTTTACTGCAACGGCAACTTGTTGTAATGCGACATGTGAAAGAATATACAATGGCGGAAATAGCAAAACAAACCGGATTGAGCGAAGCAAACGTCAGAACAACATTGTCGAGAGCAAGAAAATTATTACGTGAAAAATTTGAAAAATTAAATAACTATGGATATAACCGAAATTAAAACATTATTACAAAAATTCTACGAAGGCGAAACAACTCTGGAAGAAGAAAAACTGCTGCAAAAATATTTTGCCGAAAGTAAAGATAATATTGAAAATTTTGCAGCAGAAAAATACTTGTTTGCAAACCTGAAATTTGCAGAAAATATTGAAATTCCCTCTGATTTAACTGAAAAAATCAGTGCGAAAACAGATGACGAAATTAAAAATATACGCACACACAAATATCTGTTATCAACCAAATTACGATTGATGAGCGCCGCCGCATGCATTGTTTTATTAATTTCAGTCATGGCAACATTTATAACAGGACACGACGAACCCAAATTCATTGCTAACGTAGATACCAACGAAGCGGAAATGCTGGAAATACTTTCCCGTTCATTTTCAAGCATATCAAATGTAGTGGACGATGCCGTTGTATTACTTGATATTACAGATGAACAGGTATGCGAAATAAACGAAGTTTTGAATAACTTATAAATTGAAACTTAATATAAAAAAAATAAAAATATGAAAATAAAAAATCTAATACCGATAATAGTATTGATTATGAGTGTAAACAATATATCGGCACAAACATCATTATATTTGCAATTTTCGGAAATTGAAGGTATAAAAAGTTACTATATTGCAGATGTAGATAAACTTACAGGCTGCACAGGCTGCGGAATATCAGGATATATGGGCGATAATCTCAAACAGCTTCTAACTCCTGAAATCGACTTGAAAAGAATAAAAACAGTTACAATTTTAATGTCAAACAACAATGAGGCAATGGCGAAATTACGTACAGAAGCAATAAAAACAGCAGAAAGCGGAGATTACGAATTGTTAGTTGTATATAAAGACAGCAAAGAAAAATCATCAGTGTACAAAAAGAAGCAGGGAAATTGTGAAATAATCATAATATCAGACAAAACGGACGAATTTATTTTAAAACAGTTACTCGGTGATTTTTCGCTGAAAAAATGAACAGACAAGGCATTTGAAACAAAAAAAACGTTAAATTTTGGGTTAATTTGATTTAAATAAAAAAAAATATATATTTTTGTGCGTTAAATCGAAATTTTTATATTTTAACCTACATAAATAAAAAAATGATTAAAAAATTATTAGTCGTTATTACGCTTGCAACTGTTGTAATTGCTTGCGGAGACAAGAAGAAAGACAACAAAGAAACGCCAAAAGTTTGCGTAGAAGCTTTGGCAGAAAGCGCCGATTCACTCGTAGCGCTTGACGAAGTAACGCTTGTTGGCAAACTGGGATTGTGTCCCGTTTCCAACGAAGATGTAGTTTTAGCAGGAAAAGGAGCACTGGTAAAAGTTGTTCCTGCCGAAGGAGTTAATGTTGATACGCTGCTATTTGGAAAACCTGTTGCAGTTACAGGTAAACTTTCAGTTGAAGTTCTTGATTCTGCTGCTGTTGCAGTTCTTGAAGCAAATGTTGCAGAAAAGAAAGCTGCTTGTGAAAAAGCAAAAGAAGAAAAGAAAGTTGAAAATGCTGAAGCCGAAACTAAAAGTTGCTGTGCAAAGAAAGAAGGAAAAACATGCTGCAGCGCACCAAAAGCAGGCGATAAACTTTACACTGTAACAGTAACAAAAATTGAAGCATTTGAATGTCCTGAAAAAGATGAAAAATCTTGTGAAAAAGAAGGAGAAAAAACTGCCGAAGAACAGGTTCCTGAACAAACACAGGAACAGGAATAGTGAAAGTTTTCATAATTAAATGATTTTAAATTTTAAGTGTGGGAGGATATTTAACTTTTAAGTATCCTCTTTTGTTTTTTGTTATCATGGAACTGTTTTTGAAATTTAGCAGCCGGCCGGCACGAAATAAAATATTATGACTTTCCAATCTTTCGGAAAAGTTTTATTATTTTTTCGTATTAAAACAACTGTTCTGTTTTGCTGCAAGTCGGTAAACATCCTGTTTGACGGTTTATATAACTTGCTGGTCAGGCATTTTACAGTTAAAAATAAATCGGAAACAGCAGTCAGTCGAAAAAAAAATATGAATTTTTGCTTGTATTTTTACATAATTTTATATCTTTGAAGCCGTTTTAAAAACAGAAAAGGATTTTGAAACATAAAAACATGTTGAAAACAGCGTTGTGAAATAATAATTATTAATTAAAATAAATACATCACTCATGAGAGTTTATCAAACAGAAGAAATCAGGAACATCGTGCTGCTTGGAAGTGCAGGCGCAGGAAAAACTACCCTTGCCGAAGCAATGATGTTCGACGGTAAAGTGATCGACCGTCGAGGGACGGTCGAAGCCAAAAATACAGTATCGGACAACACCGAAATCGAACAGATTTATCAACGTTCCATATATTCGAGCGTGCTGTTTACCGAATACAATGACAGAAAAATAAATTTAATAGATTCGCCCGGATCCGATGATTTTTCGGGCGGAACGTTTGCTGCGTTCAAAGTTGCCGACACAGGCATAATGGTTGTTAATGCACAAAACGGCGTTGAAGTTGGTACCGAAATTTTTGCCCGCTATGCCGAAAGACACGAAAAACCAATGATTATTGCCGTGAATTATTTAGACCACGAAAAAGCAAACTGGGAAAATACGCTTGACTCGCTGCGGCAAACATTCGGCAACAAGTTGACGCTTGTGCAATATCCCGTTAATCCGGGCAACGGATTTAACGAAATTGTCGATGTATTGTTGATGAAATTATTCCGCTTCAAAGACGATAACGGAAATTTCGAAGCAACAGATATTCCGGCAAGCGAATTGGAACGTGCAAAAAAACTTAATGCGGCGCTCATAGAATCGGCTGCCGAAAATGATGAAAGTTTAATGGAACTTTTTTTTGAAAAAGGCGTACTTACCGAAGATGAAATCCGCAAAGGTCTGCGTGCAGGATTGAAAACACGCGGAGTAATTCCAATATTCTGCATGGC
>JAIRKV010000146.1 GCA_031259935.1 Prevotellaceae bacterium
GATATATGCCCCGCTTACATAAATATTTTCATTTGCCGTATATGAAAATGTTATTTTCAAAAACGAAAATACAGGAAATATAGCGTATATTCTATCATCCTTTACATATATTGTATTTACAACAGCCATAATATTTATAATTTATCAATGTAAAAATCGGGTCGAGGTTCAATAAAAACCTGCTTTGTTAATGAATTTGTATAAAAAATCAGATTGTACATTTGGCGTAATGCCTGTATAAATTCAAGTTGTGTTTTTTCGCCTCCTATTACTCCGATTGTAACCTGCTCTCCATAACCGAGATTGTTTTTGAAATTCGGTTTAATGTCACATTCATTCCCTAATATTATCGTTTCGCCTGAATAACCGTTGAATTTTGTTTTGAAATCAATGTAATCGCCTTTCACTATCGAGAATACTTTTGTTGTTATGGGTTTGTCATATGTCAATCTGGCTTCCATTGTGTTATAATAATAAGCAGTATATTCAACTGTCGCAGCAGAAACGTCATTATCATCAAGCCACAAACGGAGTCCAGTAGACCAATGATAGTTTTCGTTAACCAAAATAAACAGATAATGTGAATATCCTTCAGGCAGTACCTTATTAAAATATTGGTCACTTTTCGCAGCAGGGCTTAATGCCATGTTTGCTATTTCTACCGTCACCCCGTCACCCCACAATGAGTTATTATAACATCTGCAAACCAATCGGCAGAGTATTGTGAGTCCGATACCGCTTGACCATCCGGCAGGGAGTTTTGTGATTTTCAAATACTGCAATTGACCGATTATATTAAAACCAGCGGTAGTGGTTTCGACAGGTTCGTGTCGGTTTATAACGTGCGTATCCTGCTTGTCGCCATATCCAAAGACGAACGACAATGGTTCATCAATATAACGAGGGTTAAGCGTAAACAGTAAATTTATATCAAATGCAACTCTTATGGTGTCGGTTGGGGTAAACCGGATATTGTTATAAACGGCTGGCAGCACGTGGTTCATTATTTTGAGGATATTGCCTGTTGTGAAATATTCCTTGTCGCCGTAAGGTGCAAATGTATTAAACAAAAAGATATAGTTATCCATTGAGCGTTCTTCTGCTTCAAAAGTTGTGCCTGCAAAAAAATTGTTGTCTTCTTTTAATTCGGACATATCTTCGGGTTCGGACAGTTGCCCGCTTATGTATTGATTTTTCAATCTGTTTTCGAGCGATGAAACAATCGAATAGCCTGACATTATTAGTTCCAGCAGGCGCCAAACATTGATAAACGGATAATAGTCCTGCAATATCAGACCTGTACGTGGAATAAGTTCATCTTCTGTGTTTCTGTTGTAAAATGCGCCTCTGTCAACAGGTATAAATCGAATCAGCGGGCTTTCTGTAATCGGAAGTATGGAATTGTCGTATACTTCGTTTTCTACGTATAACAGGCTAAAATCGGCGTTCAGTTCGTTCATTTTTTTTTGTGCATTAACAAGCCAGTCGAAGCCGTCGCCAATTATATTCAGCGAATAAACGCCGCTTCCGTTACTGTTTTTGTATTCGGTTATTTGAGCGTACCCGCTCATTACTGTTACTCCGTTGCTTAATATTTTTGCCGAATGTTTTGTATTGTTAAACTGTGTGCTTGAAAAAACCTGTTCGGTGAAGCCAAATACAACTCTGTTTTTTGGCGTCATTGGTATCGAAAATGTTTTTGAATATCCTGTATTGCTTTCTTCCACATTTTCAATATCGGCAAGGCTTAATGTTATTGCCATGCTGGTTTTTTGGTCAATATCTACGCTTTGGCTGTCGATTAGCAGTTCTATCATATTACACGTTGTTTTGGCTGTATTGAAAATTGAAAATTAATAAGCGTATCGGCGTCGTATATTTTGACGCTGTTTGTAATCAAATCTACTTCTTTATAACCGTTATCATAGATAAACAGCCGTTGCGAAGTCAATATGTCGGATAAGATTTGTGCTGATTGCTGCGTGATTTTTTTTGTTGAAACTGTTAGTTTTCGTTCGCCTTTTATGGCTGTAACCGTATAACCATCGGCAGAATATATTTTGTCTTTGGTAACGGTAAGCGATTCTTCAATACAGTGCTGGAAATAATAACTGTCAATTGCTCCGTAGCGGTTAATCCATGCAAGGCGATAGCCGCAGGGATAATTAATGTTTTCATATTCGACAATATCAACAATATTATCGTTGATTTTCATTATTGCATAAAATTTATCAGGTAAAGCGTTAAATGCAAGAACGCCGTATCCGCTAACAAATTCAGCGTTTGCGGCTACAATAGCGCCTGTGTTGTCGGGCGATATTATTATTTGATACGCTGTGTCTGAAAGCGCAGTTATTTCCAATATTTCTTCCTGTTTTGCGTACTGTTTTTTTTGACCTGTCAAAAATCCATTGATATTTACAGTGTCTATTGACTGTAATAATGTAATACCGTTACTCGTGCTGTTTCCTGTTGATATAAATGCTGTTGCTGTGCGTCCCGATTCGTGTCCTGTATACGAACCTTCCGTTAACGGTATAAAATTAAACCATTGCCGATAATAATCAGCAACATTTATATCAATACTCATGCCGTTCATTTGTTTTATGTAGCCCTCGATAAATATATCAATTATTTCGGGAGTATCTTTTTCGATATGGAATATTACAGGTTTGTTTATACTTGAATAATTGCTCGGCGCTGTTATTGTCATAATTTGTTGGATTTAAATATTTGTTTTATTATGTCGTTGATATATTGAGAACAAAAGCGTTCAACGTTAGTGTTTATTTTACCGTCGCTTTTTTGCAGTGTTTTTTCAATGAATTTGCTCGGTTCAATTCCTTTCTGTTTTATAGATGTCTGTATTGCAAATGCTACGCTGCGTTCGGATTTGCCTGCAAGGTTCATTTTTTTTTGCCTGACCCAGTCGACAAGCACTTCGAGCGGAATGCCTTTAAGTCCGGGTTTTCGTCCATGTTCTACAAACTTTGCATAAAACAGGGCGTTTCCGACAACAGAAAAACCGCTGACTGTCTGTTCTACATGTACGTTTATACTGTTGAATAATTTATCGGTAGCGACATGTCCCTGCTGCAACAGTTCGTATTGCAGATTTTCGGTAAGATACACCGCCAGATTATTCAATATTGTATAATTTACGTTCATATCAGCATGGATTAACGATTACTGTAAATGTTATTTTAAGCGACAATTCGCCAAATCCCGTATATGCATATTCGTTAGGATATGTTTTTATATTATTAATATCGGTTATATACATATCATTTTTTACGATATTGTCAAATGCGCTTAATATAAAGTTTTCCATTAGCGCCCAACGGTTTTCTTTTTCCTGCTCGCTGTATTTGCTGTCTTTTATCATTAAATACAGAATACAGTTATATGTATTTTTACCTGTCATTTCAGGTGGATTAAGCCACACGAGCGGAAAATTGTCTTTTACGCTGTTTATTTTATCGGCGATAAAGCCGCGATAAAATGTATATTCGGGTTCAACCGTGTTTTTAATTGCTTCGCTTATTTTCGTTCTCATACTGTTCCAATTTTATTGTTAAATCAAATTTTAACCGTTCAATGTATCTGAAATGTTCGGCGCAACGTGAGCGGTCGCAATTACATTCCCGTTCTATCAGCATTGCAAGTAATTTTATTTGTGCTTTCAAAACATTAATTTCGACATTGTTTGCCATTTGTCTTTCTGTATTTTGTATTTTACATTTAAAAACCGCATGAAATCATAACATTTCATGCTTTGAATAAATGGTATTTCGCTTGGTTTTTCATCTGTTACCTGCAATAATACTTCGTTCCATGTTATTGATTTGCCTGTGCCTTTTGCTTTTCCCTTTCCATAACATTCGGGGCATTCGTTACTTAAATAGTCGTGAGCGTTGCGGAGCAAAAAAAGAGCCTCAAAATATACGTTCATTGTCAAATCATTAAACATATCTGCCATCTTCATAATTTCTGTTTCATTATATTTTCCGGCGCACAGAGTTGCAATGAACAATGCAGCGACAGCCAGATTATTTGCACTTGCTATATCAGAAGCATCACAGAACTGCTGCGCCGACATTTCGCTTAATGGCGTGTCGTCATTAGTTATATCTTTGCCCGATTTCGGGAAATAAAATGTTTTTCCTTTGTAATCGAATTCTGTTATTTTTTTTTGCTCATAATCTACATATCCCATTACTCCGACAACGAAACGAATCAGTATGTTGTCAAACAAATATTTAATATCTTCGTTATTTACATGATTTACAATATCATCAAGCCCGCAAAGATATGAAGTTACATTGCGTTCAAATTCATTTTGCAAAAGAATATCATCGTCTGTCAACGTTTTTTTGTCTTCATTGTTGGGGATGTAAAACTCCTTTACAGTTTCGGGCAATTCGTTAACTTTTACCTGCAAATACTTCGCCTGTGAAACAGTAATGTCTTCCCATGCGGCGGGTATTGAATATTCTTTATTTGCAACACTGATTTTAAACATAAGGCTTCAACATTTTTCCAAGTTCGGAAAGTTGCTTTTGAATTATTAGTATTCTCGAAACATTAAGCCCCGCTGCTTTTCTTGCGCCGGCAAATTTCCCTGTTACATCTTCTGCCGCTCTTATAGCAGCAATAACATCCGTTGCTGTCGTATTTTTTTTAACTTCGACATTAACATCGGATTTCGTGTTTGTTTGTTTTGTTTGTTTAGCCATGATTTTTTATTTTTTTTATTTATAAGGTTTATAAAAATGTATAGTCTTTAATTAATCCTGCCTGTGGCAGTTCAAAAAACATTCCCATGATTAGCATGTCGAGATAATCGGGCGAACGTCCTGTTTTTTCTTTCATTTCTTCCTTGCTTATTATGCACTTTTTTCGTGTATCCCTGTCAATATTGTCTGCCTGCAACAGTCCTAATTCTTCAATTACAAACTGTTTTTGATATTCGGAGCAAATAATCTGTAATTGACGATTGTTTATTACTTCGGCGAGCTTGTATGCACATTCCGATTTGATATTTGCATACACATCGCTATTAACGGCACGCGCTCCGTTATGAAATTCCCTAATCCCCGTCAAATAACTTTCGAGATATGCTCCAAGTCCATCGCTGTCGGCAACCGTTTGTGAACGTCCTACCTGATGATTCCGCATAAGCATGGCAAGGTCTTTTTCGATTTCCTTTCCTGTCGCCTGCGGCTTGTCTATTGCTATATTAACACATAATCCGTTCCACAAACCGGCAACGAATTTATCCCGCCCTTTCATTGCAAGGTCGGCAGATATTCTTTTTGTTCCTGTTTTGGCTGTATTTGTAAAGCAATCGAGTATGGCGTCAAAAGTTACAAGAGCGTTAGGATTGTCATCGTAATCCCAATTTCCGAACAGCAATCTTTCTCTGATACTTTTTTCTTTTATCTCAGCAAGTTCGTGTCTGTAATCTTCGTCAAGAAATGGATTGTCGGTTACAAGAGCGGGAATATAAGCATAAGGAGCATTAAGTTGCTTGCGAACATACGGCTGATAGAATGTTGTATATAACCAGTTTTTTTTTGGATTACATGTAATCAACATTTTTGGAATTAATTTTAATTCCTTGTTCATGTGCCGTCCTATACGTGATTTGAGTACGTCAAATGCTTTAAAATTAACCTCGCCCGCTTCTTCAATCCAGCCGCCTGTAAATTCAAGCGAACCGAAACGTTCATACATCGGGTCTTTATATGGATAATATGTTAAATCTATCAATAATATTTCGCTGCCATTAGCAAATTTTATGCCGTCATTATCAACTTTGTATTTAATAAAATTATGCAATTTGGCTACTTTTGACCATGTAACGAGTACTGAATTTCTACTGTCTTTAAGATTGTTCCTGCCGATAAACCAGCGCGTGTTTGGCAAATGATATCCGCACTGCATAAGCCATTCACAGCCTAACCACGATTTACCGCCGCCCGCAGCGCCGCCATACAGGATGAATTTATGTTTATCATCTCGTAAATAATTATATGCCGTGCGCTGCTTTATGTTGACATTATTTTTCATCGACCGGCGTAAATGGTAAAAAATTAAAACCCGAAAACACAGACGTTCCGTCGGGGTTTTCGATTACCTGCGTATGCTTTTCGCGCCACTTGTCAGGATGTCGGTTTTTTAAAACAAATATCTGCGCTACCGTATTTCCTTTTATCGCCTGTTTATACAGCGATGCAGCGACATTTGCATCTGCCTGTACTTTGCCTTTTTTTATGGACTCCAAAAATTCGGGGTGTTCAAGTTTCCAATTATTCAAAGTCGATTCGGCAATTTCAAAAAAGGCGGCGATTTCTCTGTCGATTAAACCAAGCAGACAAAGCCTGAACACTTGCTCTGCATATTCAGGCGCATAGTCCGTAGGACGTCCAACTTTTTTAGTCTGTTTCTTTTTTGTTATTTTCTTCGCCATCAAACATCACTTTTGCGAGGTCGAGGCAGCTTTCAAGTTCCCGTATTTCTGATTTCAATTCTATATAACGTTGTCTAACAGTGTTTTTCACTGTTTGCTCAAGCGTATCTTCAATCGAAGACAGTTGTTCCCTTTTCCTTTTAAGCCGTTTTTCTAATACCTCAATGTAAGTCATTGTAATATGTTTTTTCATGACGAAATACTTTTAATATTTCGCCAAAATTATTAATTATTTATTAAACTCAAAAATTCATCTCTTGCTTCTCTCTGATTAAAGAACACGCCACGAATGGCAGAGGTAATCATTTTGCTTTGCTGCTTTTCTACTCCGCGCGAAGTCATGCACAAGTGCTGCGCCTCGCAGACAACAATACAGCCCTGCGCTTCGACATATTTCATTATTGCGTCTGCAATCTGTGTTGTCATTCGTTCCTGTATCTGCAGTCGCCGGGCGTATATTTCAACCAATCGCGCAAGTTTCGATACTCCTACAACTTTGCCGTTTGGAATATATCCAATCGATATTTTTCCTGTAAAAGGCAAAAAATGATGTTCGCAGGTCGAATAAAATTCTATATCTTTCAATATAACCATTTCATTACAGGTTCCGTCTGTGAATGTCGTTGTAAGAATGTTTTTCGGGTCCTTGCCGTATCCGCCAAACAGTTTTTTCCAACTTTTACATATACGCTTGGGAGTATCAATCAATCCCTCGCGGTCGGGATTATCGCCGATATATCTTAATATTTCTTTCAGCGAATTTTCAATATCTTGTGCATTTGTAACGACAGTTTCCATTGTGGATTTTCCTTTATTAATTTTATACAATAATTTATATTTCTTCTGTTTGCGTCAATCGGGCTGATGTAATAGTGTTTTGCCTGTGGAATTTTTGAAATGCAGGGCAAAATATCACCTTCTTTAATCGGATAGCGCAATTCATTTACTCCGTTCTTAAAGTTAGTCAACAGATTTCTTTTAACTTTCGGGCTGCACACTACATAATTAATCAAACTCGGTACTTTATTCGTTCCGTTTGTTTCGATGCAGTGATAGTATTCTTTGAAGTGTATAAGAACTTCGTCTGTCAATTGAAGTGTAGGCTCGCCGCCTGTCCAAATTATATTTTTGCAGTCAAAAACCTTGATTTTTTTAATTACTTCTTCTATCGAATACATTTTATAATCCTCATGCCTTGTATCACAAAAATCACACTTCAAATTACATCCTGCAAAGCGAATGAATATCGCGGGCATTCCTGCATTTGCACCTTCACCCTGCAATGAGTAAAATATTTCATTTATTTTCAGCCTAATCGCGTTCATAGATAGCCAAATTTCCTTCTGATTCCTGAACTTCTGCCATATAGCAGTTTCTTACACCATCAACAATCCAACGCGCAATATTTTCTGCCGTCGGATTAAAATCCAATATCTCATTTAAATTCTGGTGGTCTAATATTCTCTTTATCTGTTCGTTGATTAAAGTAAAATCAGTAACCATACCATTCTCGTCCAATTCTTCTGCCTTACAGTAAATGTTTATAATCCAATTATGCCCATGCAGTTTATTGCATTTACTTTTATAGTCCAACTTCAAACTGTGCGCTGCCGATATTTCGAATGTTTTTCTAATGTAATACATGATTTATAAATTTTTTTCTGCGTATTTTTGAAATTTAATCCATTCTTCAAGATTATGTAGATTAGCATGTCTATAATCCGACACCCTCATATCTTTTGGATGTACATACATATCCATATAACCATTATTATTGAATCTATATACACTTCCAAAACGTCCTGCACTATTCCAAGTTGTACTGTCAACACTGTCAAAAGGCAATTTTTTCAAATAATCGGTTAATGTAAAGCCTAATCCATGTATTTTTTTTCCTTTTGAATGAGCAGTATCAATGAATTTTTTTAAAACTAATGGCTGCTGTCTTATCAATTTTCCCTGTTTGCCGACAGGAACAGTGCCGATTGCAACGTAAGGATAATTTTCACACATCATTTCAAAATAATCCCATTTACGTTCAAAATGCCATACAGGTATAGGTTGACGTCCTGTTGCATCTTCAATTTTCTTACGATAATATTCAACTCTTTCCAACCCGATTACGCAGTCAATATCAAGTTCAAAGAATAGTTTTTGATCTGTATGATTGATAAATTTTATGTAATTCCTTACATAAGTATCCCAATCTAAATTTTTTGCCCTGACAGGATTTTTGAACGTTGAAAATGCACCGCTGTCAAGAATATGCCTGTCTTGATATACATAATCACCAAATTTGCCTGATTTGTGCTCAAAAAATGAACTCAACAAATAAATATCACTTGTTTGTTTGTTGTAATAACATTCTACTGATCGAAAAGCGGCTAAATAGATTATCATAATAGTTTTTCATTTATATCTTTACCGCAATGTGGGCAGAGTTGCGGTTTTTTATCTTTATTTATTGATTTTTCAAAAAAATCATCAATATTGCCTGTGAATCCCTCAAATTCAAGCGAATCAAAATTCCATTCATTACAGAGTTCATCAATCACGAAATCTTCTGCCAGCAAATCAAAATCGAACTGCGAAGTGTCGGACGTGCGATTGTCTGCTATTGCAAGCAATTTGCGTTTTTCATCGTCAGTTGCAATATCAGTGCGTTTAACAACAATAAGTTCCTTACCGTCGCTTTCGATAACACGACACGGAATGCCGAGTTTCTGCGCTTCTTCAAAAACACCATTTCCTGCAATAAGAATATTATTTTTGTCCACTACAACACTTCGTCCTGCGCCACACTCTACAAGGCTCTTATTAATTAATACCTTGTTTTGTTCGCTGTGCTTACGATAGTTCCGAGCGTCTAATTTTATTTCGATATTTTCATTTTCCATGCTGCAAAGTTCGGTACAATATACAGATATTCAAAGTATTTTGTCAACATTTTGCATACATTTTGCGAACAATGCATGAAAATAGAAACGCAGGTTTTGAAAATAATTATAAATATTTACCAATTTTCATATTCATCTATCAGGCAATCAGTGTTGTATTGTATATTTCTAACTGTTAATCGATTTTCTATTTCGTTGTGTTTTTTTTTAATTATATCTATCAATAATAAATCTTCGTAAACCTTGCCTGCAATAACTACAGCGGAATGACCTCTGCCAAGCAGTAAGCCGATTTTTGTTGTTGTTAGATTTGTATATTTTCTTAAAAAATGGATACAGGTATAACGTGGATACGTGTATTCACGACGCTTTGACTGCGTTATAATTTTCCTGTACGACGTGCCGTAAATTTCGCAAACAATATCAATTATCTTGTAATGCTCTGATATGTAATTCATTTCAAAAACATTTTAATTGTTTTGGTGTTGTAAGTACTTTTTGAAGCCTTTCCATGCCCGCCTCGTAATATTCCCTGTCGATTTCAAAGGCTATAAAGTTGCGTCCCGTGTTTCTACATGCAAGAGCCGTTGAGCCGCTGCCGCTGAACGGGTCTAAAATCAAATCGCCCTCTTTGCTTACCAGAGCCAAAAGCCGTTCCAGCAGCCTGACAGGTTTCTGCGTGGGATGAATTGTGCCGTAATGGTCTCGTGGCTGTTTAATTATGCTTTTTTCGTTCATTCCGTAATCGATTGCCTGCATGACATTAACATTACGGTCGCCCTCTTTTGTATCGCTCGCCAGCGTTACTCCGTAGCCCTGTTTTTGCGTAACATAATCCGTGCGGATAATACTTTTTTCGTTCATGCCGTCTCGCATTGCGTAAATAACTGACGCGCTTCTGTTTGCAAGCGTGATGGGAGATGATATTGTTGTGTTATTTACATTCTCTATATTTGCTGTGTCTATGCGATTATTTTCAAGAAAATTCAAAATTGCGTTCAGTGATTTTGTATTGTTCAGCGCAGTTTTTATCTTTTTTATGTCAACTACAATCGCATCTATGTCATGTCCTTTCATTTCAAGATAAGGAATTTTGACCTTATTGATTAGACCCTTTCCTTTTGTATGAATCGAAATCGTTTCGTGAACTCTGGACATTGCCATTAGCGGGCTTGAATTGTACACTTTGTTCCAGATAATTTCTTCTTTGAAAGTAAACCCCAAATTCGCCAACATACAATTCCAGCGGTAAAACGAAGTTCCACGCCCGAAAAGTACTGTAAAGCCGTTGCGTTTGAGTACACGTTTTGCTTCACTGAAAAACTGCTGCTCGTCGAAAGGACGGTCTAATTTCTGATTTTTCAGATACAGGTACGGCGGGTCGGTTATAATGCTGTCAATTGAACTGTCGGGGATTTGTTTAATTAAATCAAGGCAGTCGTCCTGCGTTATGGTGTTTGTTAATTCTTTCATTTCTTCTTTCTGTGATTTGTTTTTAATTCAATAAAGTTAAAAAGGGTCGTTATTTACAGGTTCATAATCTGTTGCGATGTAATCTGAAAACAAAGTGTATTTATCCTTGAATGATACAATAAACTGCGTAGTGCCTGTGTTCCTGCCTTTTGCAACGTAAATCATTGCAGAGCCGTAAGGGGAATAAGTGTGAAACGGTTTTTCATATTCACGTTTATATACTTCGGGGCGATATGTAAGCAGAATAAGGTCGGCGGCTTCTTCAATCTGTCCGCTGTCTCTCAATCTGTTAAGACTTGGACGTGGATTATCGTCCCGCCGCAGTTGTGAAAGTATTATCACGCAGATATTTAATTCTTTGGCAATATTTTTTAACGCTCTGGCGATTGTTGCTACCTGCTGTTCTCTGTTCAGTCCACGCTCGGAACATGATACCAACTGCAAATAATCGACAACGACAAGATTTATATCACATTTTCGTTTCATTAATCTGATTGAATTTAAGATACTGTCAATTCTTGTGCTTACGGTGTCGTCAAAAAAAATGTTTGCCGCCGAGAGTTTCCATGTTGAATTTATTATGTGATTGCAGAGGTCATCGGAGACAGATTTTGTTAAAATGCTTTTGCTGTTTACTTCTGCTTCCTGTGCTATAAGCCGTGCTACAAGTTGAGTTTTACTCATTTCGAGAGAATAAAATACAACTTTTGCATTATAAAGCATTGCAGCATTTTTGGCTATCGTTAATGCGAGCGATGTTTTACCCTGACTTGTTTCGCCTGCAATGACAACGAGGTCGGTTGGCTGCAAGCCGCCCGTAAAATCATCAAGTTTGGTTAATCCTGTACCTGTGCCGCTGATAATGCTGCCGTCGGCATTTTTGTTTTTATTGATAATTTTAATAACATTATCTATTTCATCGTCTATTGTACTTACGTTTACCGCTCCGATATTAAACATGTCGTTCACAGTTTCTTTTATCTGCCTTTCTGTGTCAATAATATCGAAATTCATATCAAGGGCATTGGTCTGTATTGCAGATGACAGTTGCAACAGTTGCCTGCGTATCTTCATTTCGACAAGTATCTGTACATGTCTAAATACGTTCCACGAACAGGAATGTATGCTGCTGATATTAATCAAGTCTGCCTGTTCGGAACTGTCTGTTTTTGCCATAATGCTGACTAAATCAATATTATATCCCGAATTGTTTATATTTTTTATTATTCCATAAATTTTTCTGCAAAAAGTATTTACAAAGCAATCGGCAGAAAGCAAAGCAAAGGCATCCTTGCAGTTATCAAAATCACTAATCAATGCGGATATTACATTCTGTTCAATAGTGATATTGCCGATTATCTGTTTCTTATTTTCATCCATTTTTTAAAAGTTAAATTAGCGCTTACATTTTTCTTTGTTAAATCTTTGTAGTTATGCATTTCCAACAGCAGGCTTGTAATATCCTGCATTTGATATTCTTCAACAATGGCATCAAACTGTTTTTCGGTAAAAGGTTCTTTCATTTTAGCAACGTTCGGAGCATTTTCCTTAATCCACTGTTGAAACTTGGCAAACCGACTTTGATTTTCTTTTTCTTTATTACTTTCTTTTTCTTTAAAATCATTATCATCATCATTATCATCATCGGGTTTTTTGGGTTTTTCAAAAACCACTTGGGTTTTTTGGGTTTCTTTGGGTTTTTTTGGACGTCCTCCCAATTGCCCGTTTTTATGGTTTCTATCTACGATAGACACATACCTTTCGGTATCCCTGTCTATCTGTAATTTTATAAAGTTAAACGCCACACTTGCCAACGATTTTAGCGTTCGCTGTTTCCCCGACAAAGCATACTCAATTATGCTGTCGTAAACTTCCAACCTGATTTCATTTGGCAAATCCATAATAGCGTCTCTCCAGTCTTTATAAAATACAAACGATTTTCTTTCCATAATTTTATTCATTTAAAAAATTCACGGGGATGATACTGACATTATAATTCATTTCCTTTTTTCTAAAACCTCGTTCTTCTGCTTCTCTGCCTGCTCTTTCAACTGTCGAAAAAGCGGATAAAAAAACTGTCTGGTTCTTATTATTCCGTACATACAGAATGAATATTGTTTTTTCCTTTTTCATATTTTTATTTTTTTACAAAATCTATTTCAAAAAGGTCTGCTCCCGCACGGCTTGTCGTTGTGGTGTATTCTGCTGTGTCGGGGCGGAGTTCGTAATATCGTCTGCGGCATTTTCTGCGGCGTGGATAAATCAGCAGCATAGTGATTGCCAACGATATTGATGTTGCTAATGCTAATATGTATATTACTGTCATGGTTTAATATCTTTTTTTATAATGAAATCGCCCCACTGTTCAGCCATTGCGTTTGCAATGCCTTTGTGAAACTTTGATTTTTCTTTTGCACTTGCAAAAGGTTTTAATATTGCCGGTAATTTTCTTCTGCTTTTCGGCGTACAGTTTATATAAGTAAACCGCGGCGTTACTGCTGTCTGTTTTCTGAATAAATCATTCCCTAACGAATATTCTAATTTCGGTAAATTTTTCAGCCACAAACAGGTTTTTTTCTTATATTCATCGCCGAAGTAATAAGGTTCAATTATTTGCGTGCAGGGAAGCAGTCCTGTATGTATATAGCCCATTGGATTTTCTATACAGATATGTTTAACAGGCGCTTTCCACAAGTCAAGAAAGAATTGATATGCATAAAGTTTATTCTGCAATCTTTCGTCCGAATACCTTGTTTTGTGTGTAAAGGCAAACGACAGATACGTACACGGCGGGTGTCCTATCATTAAATCCCAGCCTTTATCGAGTATTTCCCTCACATCGGATTTTATATGTTTTTCAGAGTTTTTGGTTTGTTCGCTTGTGGTGTCGATAATATCGCAACTGTAAGCGTCAAATCCTCTGTTTTCAAAGGCATCTCTTATTATGCCGGAATACTCGCATGCAATTAATATCTTTGCCATGATGTTTATTTTAATTCTATCGGTCGCCAGTAAACAATCGTTCTATAACTTTCGCAATATTCTTGTCTTTGTGTATCTAACCATCCAAAAACAGACCGTTCCGCAACAAAGAAGTAACCGCCTTTGTCTTTTACAAGAACAGATTTGTGTGGTTCCGGCAGTTCGTCCTTGACGTTTATCCAGCGTTGGGCAAATTTAACACCGTCTTTAAATCCATTTTCCAAGCCACTTATGTAACCTTTATCGTAATCGTCTTCAAAAAGGGCTAAGCAGTTCTCTGCTTCTGTCACACATTCTTTACACGCTTCTTCAATTGTTTTCATAACTCCTCGATTTTTGGCTGTGCTGCCCTTAATACGTTATAACACGGGATATACCCGTCTGTCCTTGCAAATCTATCGTGGCAATTCACACGTTGCGCTTCGCAAATTCTATCTGCGAAGTTTTGCAGCGCTTCTTGGAAATACTTATCATAAAAGTCCCA
>JAIRKV010000150.1 GCA_031259935.1 Prevotellaceae bacterium
TGGGACTTTTATGATAAGTATTTCCAAGAAGCGCTGCAAAACTTCGCAGATAGAATTTGCGAAGCGCAACGTGTGAATTGCCACGATAGATTTGCAAGGACAGACGGGTATATCCCGTGCTACAATGTACTTAGAGCCGAACAGCCAAAAATCGAGGAGTTATGAAAACAATTGAAGAAGCAGCACATGAATATTTCCGAGAAGGACAGTTGGGATTTAAACCTGCTGCCAATACGGAAGCGGCATTTATTGCAGGTATAAAATTTGCCCAACGCTGGATAAGCGTCGAGGACGAACTGCCGGAAAAACACAAATCTGTTCTTGTAAAAGACAGAGGCGGTTACATCTTTGTTGCAGAATTATCTGTTTTTGGATGGTTAGATACACAAAAACAACAATATTGCGAAAGTTATAGAACGATTGTTTATTGGCGACCGATAGAATTAAAATAAATAAAAATCATGAAAACAGTATTAATGCTTATAATATTTGTTCTGCTCATATCGTTGGCAATCACTCTGCTGCTGATTTATCCACGCCGTAGGAAATACCGCAGACGATATTACGAACTCCGCCCCGACACAGCAGAATACACCACAACGACAAGCCGTGCGGGAGCAGACCTTTTTGAAATAGATTTTGTAAAAAAAATAAACAAATGAAAAAGACTAATTATTTCAGCCATGACAGCAGCGCTCGTAACGATGATAAAATTATTGCCGTACGAATGAGGCATGGTGCGGCTGGATACGCAGTTTACTTTATGCTTTTAGAGCGACTTCGTGAAGACGAAAATTATTCGAGCGTTAAAGATTATAATATTATAGCCTTTGACTTTCGTGTAAGTTCCGAAGTTGTAAAATCCGTTGTTGAAGATTTCGGGCTATTTTCATTTACCGAAGACGGTAAGCGTTTCTACTCCGATAAATTTTCACAAAGAATGCGGATGAAAGATGAAGTAAGCAACAAACGGTCGGAAGCAGGCAAAAAAGGAGGTAATCCAAATTTCAAAAAAGGAGAAACAAATCCTTATTATGACCTGAATAATCAAAAAGATAACCAAATGCTTATCGAAAAGATAAACAAAAATGAAAATTTGCTTATCGGCGAGATAAACAAGAAAAGTAAAGTAAAGGAAAGTAAAGTAAATTTAAAAGAAAAAGAAAAAGAAAAGAGCGAAAACGCCAAGCGTTTTACGCCCCCCTCCCTTTCGGAAGTTGAAAATTATATTTCCGAAAAAAAATATTCAGTCGATGCCGAAGCATTTATCGCATTCTACACGGCAAAGGACTGGTATATCGGAAAAAATAAAATGAAAGATTGGCGGGCGGCTCTGATAACATGGCAAAAAAGAGAAAAAAATCATGAAACAAATAAACGAAATACTTACGGAGTGGGAAGCGATGTGTCGTACAAAGACTATGGAGAGGACGACCTACCATTTTCCTGAATGGTACGCCGAAATTGCACCCGATATGCTTTTGTCGGCATACAGAACGCTTGTAACACAAAGAGATTTGACGTTTGAAGAAACCGCCGAAAATATTGCCGTAATAGGAAAAGCGGCAAAATGGCTCGTTTCCGACAGCCGAAAATGCTCGCTGCTGCTTGCAGGAACAACAGGCAGTGGCAAAACAACACTTGCACAGGCTTTGTGCATGGTAATGGAAACATTGCCCAAAATGCACAATAAAAATGCACAATTTACTACCGATTTTCTGCCCGAAATTAAATTTAAGTACATTACAGCCACACGTTTAACCGAAATAGCAATAGAAGACAAACCTTTCTACAACGAAATTCGAGGCTGCAAATACCTGCTGCTCGACGAACTCGGACGTGAACGGCTCGTTTCAAAATCGTACGGCAACGAAATGTCGGCAGTAATTGACGTGCTGTGCGAACGCTATGAAAAGCAGTTGTTTACCATTGCCACAAGCAATTTCAACGCAAGCGAACTGCTCGAAAAATACGGACTTTTTGTTTGCGACCGCATAACAGAAATGTTTAACAAAATAGCATTTACCGAAAAATCATTCAGAAAATGAACGCACTCTTAAACACCATAACGCAGGGCGACTGCCTTGATTTGATAAAACAAATACCCGACAGTTCAATCGACAGCATTATAACCGACCCGCCGTACCTGTATCTGAAAAATCAGAAATTAGACCGTCCTTTCGACGAAAATTTATTTTTCAGTGAAGCAAAACGTGTACTCAAACGCAACGGCTTTATAGTACTTTTTGGGCGTGGAACTTCGTTTTACCGCTGGAATTGTATGTTGGCGAATTTGGGGTTTACTTTCAAGGAAGAAATTATATGGAATAAATCCTATTGTAGTAGCCCGTTAATGAATATCTCGCGCGTTCACGAAACGATTTCGATTCATACAAGAGGAAAGGGTATAATCAATAAGGTCAAAATTCCTTATCTGGAAATGAAAGGGAATGATATAGACGGGATTTGCGTAGACTTAAAGCGGTTTTTGAGCGGGGTTAAAAACACAAAATCGTTAAACGCAGTGCTTTCATTTTTGGAAAATAATAAAAAAACACTTGAAAAAGAACGCTTACCGTGTTATAATATAACACAAAAAATAACAAAAAATGTGGATAAAAGCGTAAGTATAATGGAAGCAATAAAATACGGAATGAACGAAAAAAGCATAATTAAACAGCCACGAGACCATTACAAAACCATCCATCCAACGCAAAAGCCTGTTCGCCTGCTGGAGCGGCTTTTGGCTTTGGTTACAAACGTGGGCGACCTTGTACTCGACCCTTTCAGCGGCAGCGGCTCAACGGCTCTTGCATGTAGAAACACGGGGCGCAACTTTGTAGCCTTTGAAATCGACAAGGAGTATTATGATTTGAGCATAAAATCGTTAAAAAAAGAGTATCAAACAAGTTTTTTTTATGAAAAATATTGACGCAAAAAGAATAATCAATACAGTTCAACGAGCAGGCTTAAAGTAAATCGAACACAAATAAATTAAACATAATAAAAAATGCACCGGTGAAGTAATTAAACGATTTAAGAATGATTAATAAGGACAGGATAATAGATGCCGTATGC
>JAIRKV010000180.1 GCA_031259935.1 Prevotellaceae bacterium
ATATATATTGATGCTTTTGGCAATGCCGTAACAAATATTGATAAAAAAACCTTTGAAAAAATCGGTAAAAACAGAAAATTTGAAATTTTCATGCAGAATAATATGGTAAAAATCACTAAACTTTCGCAATATTATGATGATGTGGAAGAAGGAAAAATTATTGCCATGTTCAATTCCGTTGAATTATTGGAAATGGCAATGAATAAGGGAAATATCGCCAAATTATACAACCTTGACACAAAATCGACAATAATAATACAGTTTACAGATAAGGCATAAAATTATGCCGAGTTTTATTTTTTTATTTTTTTTGCAATAAATTCCACGGTAAAAATCAGCAAAAAACCTGTCAGAGCAAATATCAGAGCCAATATTAACTGAGAATCATCGTTTGCAGAGGGTAAAATATTTTTTTGCGACAAAGGCTGTTCCATTCCATGATTATCTGTAAATGTTGATATTGTGCTTTTCCATGGCCAGATTTTATTCAGCGAGCCTGACATGAATCCTGTAAGCGAAGCCAGCGTTATTGTTTTGAAATGCTTGAAAAGCCATGACAAAACTCGTGAAAACATAACAATACCAAAGCCTGCGCCGCATAAAAAAATTCCTGTTACAATAAAATCAAATTCGGCAAGCGCTTTCATCATAAACAGATATTGACCTAAAAGTACAAGAATGAAACTTCCGGAAATTCCGGGTAAAATCATTGCGCAAACTGCAATTGCTCCGCATATGAAAACATACCAGTATTCGCCGTTTGAGTTTAATGGAGAATTTTCGGGCGAAGTAATACAAAACGCTGCAACAGTGAATATTACAAATGCAGCAAGCGTTTTTATATTCCATTTTACGCTGCGTGCAATAAATATTGTTGATGCAATTATCAGTCCCGAGAAAAACGACCAGACAGGAACAGGATGATTTTCAATAAGAAAAGTCATTAATTTTGCAAGGCTGACAAAACTTGCGGCGATTCCGCTTAACAGAACGGCAAGAAATACGCCATCAATATTTATACAAAATTCTTTGAATTTTCCTTTCAGCAATAATTTGATATTGGCAATATTTATGCTTTTTACCGCATTTATGAGTCGTTCGTAAATTCCTGTTATAAAAGCAATTGTTCCTCCCGAGACTCCCGGAATAACATCGGCTGCGCCCATTGCCATTCCTTTGAAAAATGTAAGAACGTGTTCTGTTTTTTTCATTATTTTTTTGTTTTAAAAGAGAAATAAATGCTCATTATCTGTTCGTTAAGCATTGCTTCGGGACACAGTTCAAAAAACGCAGTCATCATGTCGGAGTTGAGTTCAAGTCCGCGTTCTATATAAGCGGCGCATTGAGATATATTATTGTTTATGAAATTATAATACGCTAAATGATAAGATATTTCTGCTATGGAATAAAAACTTTCGCTGTATTTTGTTTCAAGAATGTCGATTGCTTTTTCGATATCGTCAATCGCAATAATTTCGGCATATAGCAGCCATGCACGATAATCATGTTTACAGGAATCGTTGTAAATAAACTTTTCCATTGTTTGTTTTGCTTCCGTAATTTTGTCCTGCTGAAGCAAAATTTTGCTCATTTGAATTAAAAATGCTGGAATGATTTCATTGTCGTTGAGCGTTTTCCGCATGAACTTTTCTGCTGTTTTAAAGTCGTTTTTCTGTGCATATATTATTGCAAGACCGTAATATGCATCTATATATTCAGGATCCTGCGACACGATGTCGAAATATATTCTTTCGGCTATGCCGTATATTCCTTCGCGTTCGTAACATTTTGCAATTCCGAACATTGCATCTGTATTGTCTTTTTCAAAATCTAAAATTTTATTATATATTTTTATTGCTTCGTCATTTTTTTTAAGTATACTCAGACATTCGGCTTTGTTTATTAAGGTTTCGCTTGCATTTGCGCTGCTCGCGGCAAGGCGAAAATCGAATGCTTTGATTGCTTTTTCATATTCCGACATTAACATGTATGCATCGCCCAAATCGTCCCAGGCGTTTTCGTCGAACGGATCGATTGCCGTCATTTTTTCATATATGTTTGCAGCTTTACCGTATTCGGATTCGTATTCGTAGCATTTGCCAAGCCAGTACAGTAAATCGGAATTAATATCGGAAATTGTTTTTTGTGCAAGTTCGAGATATTTTTTTGCAAATTGTATTTGATGCGCCATCACTAAAAAGTCGCATATTATTTCCAGGGCATATTCTTTGTCTTCGGATAATTTTAAAGCTTTATCAAACAGTTTTTCAGCCGATTTATATTGACTTTTTTTAATGCATATTTCACCTTTCAAAATATAAATATCGGGAATCATTTCGCTGTTACATTCTATGGTTTTTATTACTTCTTCGGCTTTTTCAAATTCGTTGCATTTAATATACAAATCGGCTTTTATTGCTTTAAGTTCAAAAGATGATGGATAAAAAATTTCGGCTGTGCTGTTGACTTCAAGAGCATTTTTATAGTTTCTGTTCAACACATAATAATCCGAAATAGCGATAAATTCATCCAGCGCAAAATATCGCTGTTTGTCGTTTTCATATCGTTTTGCCAATTTTTCCGATTGCTGTATGTAATTTGTATTTTCGAACATCATTATTATACTTTTATTGTCGATAAAAAATTGATTATAAGGCTTACAAATTTTGTTGTTTCGTTCGATTTTTCAAGCAGTATCAAATCGAAAGGGTCGTTTTTATACTGTATTCCGCCTATTTTGAATTTTGCGTTTGATAATGTAACTATATATTTATAAACGTAATCAGAACTGCGCGACATGTCAATCAGTACGTCGAATTTTTGCGCTATAAATTTATCTACATTTTCGCCTTTTGGTTTCATGTACCATGTCAAGTCCGATTTTGTAATGATTTTTATATATGTGGGAACCTGTTTTCTGTTTTCCAATTCCGAACTTTTTATATTTTCAAAGGCAATCGAAAATACTTTAATTCTTCGCGCCAGAAAAAACTTCATCATTTTATTTGCCATTACGTACATATTTCCTGTATTTTCAAATAAAATACCTATGCTTTTCATCGAATTCATATTACAAAAAGCTTTATTTCTTTTTATTTTTGCCGCCCGCCTTTTCAGAATCCTGTTTCCTGTTATTTCCTTTACAAAATTCAACATTTTTTATTTGTTTATTATCTCATTAAATTGATTTTCACTGATAATTTTCACTTTCAGTCTGTCGGCTTTTTCAATCTTCGTCTGCCCGCTTTTTTCTCCTGCAATCAAATATGATGTTGATGCCGAAATTGCCGAAACATTTTTGCCTCCGTGCTGTTCTATAATTTGTTTCAGTTCGTCGCGCGAATACGAAGTGAAAGTTCCCGAAACAACAAAACTCATGCCTTTAAGTTTATCCGATATTTTGTCTGCTGTTTTTTTCGCTTCCATCTGTAATCCGGCATTACGCAGGCGTTGCACGATGTTTCGATTTTTTTGATTTTCAAAATATTTAATTATGCTTTGTGCAATGCGTTCTCCTACTTCGTCGATTTGCAAAAGTTCTTCCTGATTTGCCATCATAATTTCATCAATCGAACGCAGTTTTTCAACAATTTTTTTTGCTGTCGTTTCGCCTACAAAACGAATTCCTATTGCAAACAGAACTCGGTGAAATTCTGCGTTTTTAGAATCTTCTATGCTTTTTATTATATTTTCAGCCGATTTTTCGGCAATGCGTTCAAGTGGCAAAAGTTGTTCTTTTTTCAATTCGTACAAATCGGCAACATTGTTTATTAAATTGTTTTTGTACAAAAGTTCTATTGTTTCTGCTCCCAAACCATCAATATTCATTGCTTTGCGCGATATGAAATGTTCGATTTTTCCTGTTATTTGCGGATGGCATCCGTTTTCGTTCGGGCAAAAATGTTTTGCTTCGCTTTCTTCGCGTTCAAGTTTTGTTCCACATTCGGGGCAGTGCGTAATATATTCAAACTCTTTACTGTCGCCTGTTCTGTGCGATTTGTCAACTCCAATTATTTTGGGAATTATTTCGCCTCCTTTTTCAACAATTACCATATCGCCAATGCGAATATCAAGAATATTAATTTGTTCCTGATTGTGCAATGATGCGCGTTTCACCGTCGTTCCGGCAAGTTGCACAGGTTGCAAGTTTGCAACAGGCGTTATTGCTCCGGTGCGTCCAACCTGAAAATCTACAGACAATAATTTTGTAATTGCCTGTTCGGCTTTGAATTTGTATGCTATTGCCCAGCGCGGCGATTTTGCGGTAGATCCCAATTCTTCCTGCTGTGCCGTATTATTTATTTTTATTACAACGCCATCGGTATCGTAAGGTAATTTTTTTCGCGCTTCATCCCAATAATTTATATAATCGATTACTTGCTTTATTGTTTGACATTTCTGTACGTTTTGCGATATCGGAAATCCCCATTTTTTTGCTTCCTGTAAATTGTCGTAATGGTTTGAATGAGGCAGATTTTCACCAAGTAAAGAGTACAAAAAACAATCCAGACCGCGTTTTGCCACTTGCGATGAATTTTGCAGTTTTATAGTTCCTGCCGTTGCATTTCGTGGATTTGCAAATTGCATTTCTCCTTCGTCTGCGCGTTCTTTGTTCAAACGTTCAAATGATGAATGCGGCATAAAAATTTCACCGCGAATTTCAAATTCTTCGGGATAATCGCCATGTATTTTTAACGGAATATTTCGTATCGTTCGTATATTTGCTGTAACATCATCGCCTTTTTCGCCGTCTCCTCGAGTTACAGCCTGCTGCAAAATTCCATTTATATAAGTTAAACTTATTGATATTCCGTCGAATTTAAGTTCGCATACATATTCGAAATCATCGTCTGTAATTTTTTTTATGCGCTGGTCAAAATCGTTCAAATCACTTTCGGAATAGGTGTTTCCAAGCGACAGCATCGGATATTTGTGTTTTATTTGAACAAATTCGTTGCTTATATCGCTGCCTGTACGTTGAGTTGGCGAGTCTGCCGTTTGCAGTTCGGGAAATTCTTTTTCAATTGCTTCGAGTTCTTTTACAAGCAAATCGTATTCAAAATCACTGACAACAGGATTTGCATCAACATAATATCTATGATTGTGCTGTTCAATGATTTTGCGTAAATTTTCGCTTCGTATTTTTGCCTCCGTCAAATTCATTATTCTATTTTTGTGCAAAGTTAGCA
>JAIRKV010000275.1 GCA_031259935.1 Prevotellaceae bacterium
GGTAATCATAATCTGGACAAATCCGATATAGGCGCTAATGGCAAAGGAATATCATTTGAATATGCAATGGCAAGCGGTTATGCCGAATTTATGGAAAGAATACAAAACAGAATATTATTCAGCGATCATCGACTTGTTTATGCCACCAGTAATTATATTAAAACTTTGTCGCAAAATTCTCTGTATGTAAAAAAACTTAAACAGAACAATTCTTCTCTGGATTTTATGTACGACCCGAAAGAAGAAGTTTGGAGCATGGATAAAATTATTGAACACTGGGGAAAAGAATTAATGAAGTTATATAATATAAAAGATGAAACATATTTACATACTTTTTTCATCGACAAACTGCAAATAAACGAAAGTTTAATGATACCATTCTATTCTGTAATGGAAAATAAAGAAGTATTAATTCCTGTTCGTCTGAGTTTATATGCAACAGGCTCAAATGGCATGGCAGCAGGTAATACAGAAGAAGAAGCAATTTTACAGGGCATATGCGAAATATTTGAAAGACATGCCGCATCGGAAATATATTACAATCAACTTACGCCGCCAACTGTTCCATTAGAAACATTTAAAGGAACAGAGACGTATGAAAAAATTAACAGTATAAAACGAAAAACCGGATACGAAATAATTGTAAAAGACTGTTCTCTTGGGAAAGGACTGCCTGTTCTTGGAGTAATTTTTACAGATAAACAAAATTTGTTATACAATTTTAAACTCGGATCCGATTTCGTTCCTCATATTGCATTGGAAAGATGTGTAACAGAAGCCTTTCAAGGACATAATTTCAGAGGATTGCCGTTGAAATTCTGCTTGGAAGGCGATATATTATCAGATGTTGCTATTGATATCAATTTTAATAAAATAATTAAAAACAGTACCGGATTTTGGCACAGATCACTTTTGCACAGCACATCATCATACAAATTCACGGGATTTAATCCCGAACTGGGACTGTCAAATAAAGAAGATATTCGATACAGTATGGAATTAATGCAAAAAATGGGATATAATGTTTATGTAAGAAATAATTCCATATTAGGATTTCCGACGTATTATATTATTATTCCGGGCATGAGCCAAACAACTAAATACAATCGCCGTTATGAACTGTTCCACACACATGATTTCAGTTCGCTTTCCAGCATGAAACAGCTTGGAAAAATAACCAAACATGAAGCGCTGGCGCTTGCTAATGCAATCGAACATGTTAGAAATGTCGGCATGCATGAAAAAGCATCAAATTATTTATGCGATTATGTTTTATATAATGATGATGAAGATATACAAAATATTGATGATAATCTGCTGTTATTCAAACTTTTTTATTTTTCAAATCAGTATGATAAAGCAAAACGGTATATAGATGAATTTTTATCAGACAAAAACGAGGCATATTCCTATTATTTTGCCATATCCGATTATGTTTATCTTAAACATATAAAAAACTGTTCATGCAGCGATATTGAACATATGCTGAATTATATGTACGGAGATAATATTGCAAAAGAAGTTATAGCAGATGTATCCGACCCTGATAAAATTTTTCAATATCATGAATTTCCCGTATGTTTTGACTGCGAAATGTGCAAAGTGTCAAATACTTGCCGCTTTTTCGATGTCGTCCATATACAAAAAGCAATAAATGATATCGCAAAAAATAATTATATCAAACAAATAGATACAGGAAAATTATTTAACGAACATGAAAATAATTAATTTATAATTGAAAATTAAAATACTATGAAAAAATTATATATAGCGTTTATTTTATTACATATAAATGGATTTACTGTAAAGGCTCAAAATGCGCCTGAACTTACGGGAAAAGTTGTTAACAGCCAAAATATTCCTGTCGAAAATGTATCTGTTGTTATGCAAACAGCAGATTCTGTGTTTGTTAAAGTAGAATTGACTGATATTTCAGGCAATTTCCGTTTTAAACAGCGTCCGTTTTCGGCTTTGATACTGATTTTTCAACACATTGCGTATAATCCGCTGGTTATAGAAATAGCAAACAATATAAATGATGCGGGTACAATAACAATGACGGAAAAACAGCAAACGATTGATGAAGCAGTAGTCAGGGCGATGCGACCGCAATTAATTGTAGATGGCTCTGCATTATCGTACAGCGCAGCATTTCTGATAAAAAACAAACCTGTTTCTACGGCATTTGATGTCGTAAAAGAAACTCCGGGCATAACAGGTTCCGAAAACAGCATAGAATTATTGGGCGCAAACAGACTGCGCATTATCATAAACGGAAAAACAACAACAATGCCAATGGAACAGATATACGTTTTGCTCAAAACAATTCCCGCATCGCAAGTCAAAAGTATTGATGTAATGTACAATGCTCCTGCAAAATATAATTTTCGCGGCTCGCTGATAAACGTTGTACTTTCGACCGGCAGTGATAAAAAAATTATTGGAGAAATAAGCGCAGGTTACAGACAGTCATATTATGCATCCGAAGAAATCAAAGGAAATATTTTGTACACAGACAAAAAACTGACTTTGGATTTTCTGGCAAATATCTCAACAGGAAAAGACTGGCAAAAATACAACACTTTTTCACGTCATAAATTAGAAAATAATATTTTCGAAATCGACCAGAATCTGCATAAAAATTCAAAGTACAACAGATTTAATTTTAGGGCTGGTGTCGACTGGACATTTGAAAACGAAAGTCAATTATCGTTTGCTTATTATGCAGGAGCCGCCGTATCAAAATCTAATACTTTTGCCGATAATCATTATGAAGAAACTGCAATATACAATATAAACAGTATAAATCAAGGCAGCTTGAAAAGTTGGTTGCATAATTTGCATTTGCAGTATGATACAAAAAATAATTTCACAGTCGGCATTGATTTTACAAATTACAATTCGCCTGATAATAACCATTTTACATCTAAAACAAATGACATTCTTCTTAATGATTTTCTAAATAATTCAAAACAAAATATTGCTCAATGGAAAGTATTTGCAAACAAACAGCAAAATATATCAAAGAACTGGACATTGGAATTTGGCGTAAACAGCGGACTGAACATCTCAAATACTCACATTGAATATTTATACCCGCAAAACGGAAATTATATTGAAAATATTGGACAGCGTTCGGACAATGAGCAAAAAGAATATACGGGAAAAGTTTTTGTTGAATCTTCACACAGAGCAGGAAATAAAATTTCGGCAACCGTTGGATTCGAATTCGAATATTTCCATTCCGATTATTATCAAAAAACAGAAAGAACAACTCTTTGGCATGACTGGATTTTTTATCCAAAAATAATATTCAATTATATGATTTCGCCTCCTGCGCACATTTTACAGTTTAATATTTCAACAAACAAAAATTATCCATCCTACTGGGCTGTAAATCCGCAAACAACGTATCTGGATTCTTATACGGAAACAACAGGAAATCCATCGTTGAAACCGTACAGCGAGTATAATGGTCAATTAATTTACATATACAGACAACGATATATGTTTATTGCAGGCGTATCTTATATGCCTGATTATTTTGCACAAATTCCACATCAGGACGAAAATATGCCGAAAACTGTTTACCGTTACGAAAATTATGATTTTTCGCTGTTTACAAATATCAGTATAATAATTCCGGTAAAGATAAAAGAATGGTTAAATATGCGCATCTCTGTTCACGGGCTTAGAATGCAGGACAAAAAAAGTGATTTTTATAATTCTCCTTTCAACAGGAAACATTATGTCGGCGCAATTGCTCTGAACAATACGTTTTTGATTTCAAAAGAAAATCCCAATTTATCATTACAGATAAACGGAAGATATCAATCACGTGCAATTCAAGGCGTTTACGATTTGAGTGATAATTTCGACCTGTCATCGGCTTTGAAATTAACATTCAAAAATCAATCATATATTACAATTTTATACGGAAATATCTTACGTCGGCAGATGCCAAATTTAATGGTTGTCGATTTTGGCGGACAATACAGCAGAAGAAAAAATGTAGATACAAGTTATATTGCTTTTCAATTTGCATGGAAAATCGGAAATTATAAAGAAAAAAATTACTCGCAGCCAAATCAATCGCGTTTTGAGAAGAACTGATTTTGCAGTGAAATTTTATTCTCAGAAAATAAAAACAGTTTTGTTTTAGTTGTTATAATTTGCTTGGTAACAATCTGTTATAAATAGTCGCTCCTTAAAAATAAAAAAATCAGCAATAATACGACATTATTTCTGTCGGCTTTGTTTTGACACAAAAGCAAGCAGCACGTCATTGCGAGGAGCGTAGCGACGACGCAATCCAGACCTGTGCTTTGTGTTTTTTCTGGATTGCTTCGCTTCGCTCGCAATGACGAACACAAAGAAGAAAAAACCTGTTCCTGTTTTGCCGATTTTTAGCTTGTATGTATGTAAAACACGGTATTTTTATTCGATAATTTACATTTATAACTTGTTTATAATAAATAATTTCACCACTTTTTAAGGAGCGACTATTTACAGTATTTACAAAGCTTTTAGCATTATTTGCAAAAAAATATTGCTAAATGAAACTAAAATGTATAAAATATAAAAGATTGGCAAATAAAACTGTCATATTTATAAATAAAATATCAATTTGCAATAAATTACAATTTACAAGCAAATTAATTTAATAAAATTTAACGATGATTTTTGATAAAAATTTGCATATGTCAAAAAATAAAATTATTACATTTGCAGAAAATTAATGGTGCATTATGAAAAATAATGTAAAAAATATTATAAAAACGCTTTGCGGCAGGCTACGTTTTTTGCGGCTGAGTGAAGTTTTTATGTGTTTTTTTGCACCCAACCCAAAGTCCTTGCAAGTTATTAATACACAGCAATATCTGGGGCATTTAC
>JAIRKV010000025.1 GCA_031259935.1 Prevotellaceae bacterium
CAATGATGCAAATTTTTCGTAAAAATTTCACAGCATTTCATTTTTTTATTTTCATTAATAATTCCAAACAAATTAAAGAATTTTCAATAATTCGATTTGAAAAATTGCACATATTCGGCAATGTTTTTGTTTTGTTTTAATTTCTGCAAATTTTCAGGACTTATAATAAAGTGCAGATATTCCGAATCTTTCAGTTTTGCCGTAAAGCCCGATTTTGCCAGCATTTCGCTATAATATGCCTGTGCATCTTTTTTATTTGGAAGCGTTTTTACAAGTATCAACTGATATTTGTCGTTGAACGGTTCTGTTGCTGTTTCGTAGTTATTATCGAGATAATTATCGGCATTGAACAGAATTATTTCAAATGAAGCCATATTTGCATCAACAGATTTATCTACAAGCGCTGCAATGTAGTGTTCTTTGTCGCTTGGCAAATAATCTTGGCTTTGAGCCGGTATTTGCTGTTCGATATTTTGCGTCTGCGACATTATTCTGACTTCGTCCTGCTGCAATATTTTCAGCATTTCGGATGCAATTTTTTGCGCTTCGCTGCCGCTGTATTTTGTTGTTATTGCGGTCAATGCTTCTTTGTATGCAACAAGATTATTTTCGTAATTTGTGGTAAGCGTTTTCAACAGTTCGAGTCGTGAAATAATTTTATTGTCTTTGTTTTCTGCAATCGCCGAATTTATTAGCGATAAGGCTTCCGCATTTCTGTTTTCTCTGTAAAGGTTTAAAGCCTGTTCGTAATAATTTTCAATTTGTTGTTCTTTACGTTCTGTTTCCTGCAAATATCCGGGATTGATAATTGACAGTGTAAGAATATTATCGGGGTAATAATTTGTAAGCAACTGTTTATATCTGTTTGCTTCCGCTGTTGCGCCCTTTTCCGTATATAAATGATAAAGATTATAATATGAAGAGGCTATATATTCGCAGTCGGGAAAGCGTTTTACGAGTTCTTCAAATGCTTCGGTTGCGCGTTTATTGTCGTTCAAGTCATTTCTGTATGCAATGGCAACCAAATACAGTGCGTGCATAATTTTTTCGTTTGATATTTGCATTGCTTCGGCTGTGAGCGGCAGGTTTTGCAAATAATATTCTTTCTGGTCGGGCGTCAGTGAAGGTTTTTGCGGCGCTGTTTTATTCTGGCTGTCGATTTTTGTTGTGTCGCCTGCCGCATCTGTTGCTGCCAGTTCCGTGCCGTCCTGTATTTCTTCATCAAAAGGATTGCTTTCGAATATTCCTTTGTTTTTACGTCGCCAGTTATCTTCGAGTTTGCGTCTTCCCCAGCGCATGTTAAATTCGGTCAATCCCTGATTTAACTGTGCCGTATTGTAAAAATACCATTTTGCATTAGCGCCGCGCGAATTTTGAGTTGCAGCGTTTTCGCGTGTTCCGTAGCGTTCCATATCCGACTGCATTACATAATACTGGCGACTTTGTTCTGCCTGTTGCTGTTCTTCTTTTTGCTTTTTTGCTTCTGTTACCAGATTGTCTATTATTTTATCGCGTTCGGATTGAGGCATTTTTGCAATGTTTTGCAAACTGTCTTCGCGTTCTACGATTTCAAGATTCGGCGATAAAACTTCAAGCATGTCAATTTTGTTTACGGCATCTGCATAATCATTATGCGTCTGAGGCAGCGATGTTCGCGCTTCTTTGTAATTATAAAACGACTTTACAAAATCGGGCATTGTAAAAAACAGATCAGCCAAAGCTTTGTGTGAAAGTCCGAGCTGTATGGTATTATCAAGATTTTTTTCTGTTGATTTCAGGTAATAATCAACAGCCGTTTGAGTATTGTTGTTTATACGTTCAAGATTTCCGAGAGCATAATAAATCTGGTCTAAATATTCTTCATTTTTTTTATCTTTCAGCATTTTTGTATAAAGCGATTTCAGTTCGCTGCCTTGCGTATTCGGGTCGAATGAATTTGCTTTTTGAATTTGTGCTGCAAAACGCACGCTGTAAGGAGCGTTCATTTTCGAAACTTTTGTAAAATATTTTAATGCACTTTCTTTATTTCCCGTTTTTTGGTATAATTGAGCAAGCAGAAAGGTATATCGTGTTTTCACCAGCCGTTTTTTTGTAAATTCCAGCGCCTTTTGCAAACGTTCTGCCGCTTCACCGTATTTTTTCTGTTTTATAAGCAAATTTGCCCATGCCGAATGATACATTTGATGATGCTGTTTCGGATAATTTCGTATTCTGCTTATGGCTTTTAATCGGTTTTCGGCATCTTCCAAATCGTTACGCTCGGTTGAAATTATTGCGCTCCATATATGCGATTCGTATAAAACGGTATCTTTTGCATATTGCGATTCCATATATTCGAGCGTTGCCGCTGCTCCGGTGTAATCCTGCATGTATGCCTGCGATTTTGCTATAAGCATGTGCGATTGAGCAACTTTGTCGTTAAATTCTTTTTTATTGTAAAATGCCCGTTCTTCCTTGTCCATTTTTTTTCCACGCGGGCGTTCGGGTTTTGCTGTTATCGAATGATCCTGTATAACCTTATTTGATTTTGTAATGGCTCGGTCCATGTCGGATGTTACTTTGTTTGGCGTTTCGCTGAACGAAAACGAAAATACGGGCAATAATTCATCAAACGATGCAGGATATGTTTCTTCGGCTTTTTTAATTCCTTCCTTATAACTTTCGTAACCGTTGAAATACGTATTGTAATGTCCCGTAAATTTATGAAAAGCGCGTGTTGTTGCCGTATTTTTTTTGTTTGAACACGAAACAAAAATCGTAAACAAAACGACAAATCCGATTATTTTTTGTGTATATTTCATCTATTTATCTTTATAAATAAAACACAAAGATAATTTTTCTTTGTTTAATTGCATATTATTAACATAAAATACTCGAATATTTTTCCTGTTAATAATAAAAATTAACAGTTTTACAAGATTTAATCGTCTAAAAACCTGCAAAAACAATTCCGATTTGACACGCGACAGAATATCATGCCTGCAAAAAACGCTATTTTAAAAAACAGTTTTTCGATTTTTATAAAATACAGTCAATTTTCAATATTTTTTTTCAAAAACATTATATATGACAATTTATTTGTAATTTTGAGCAAAATTTTACAAAATATCAATATGTACGGAAAAATTAAAAATTATTTACAGCAAACTCTTGCCGACATTGAATCGGCAGGGCTTTATAAAAACGAGCGAATTATTGTTTCGTCTCAACAGGCAAATATAAAAATCAGTACAGGCAAAGATGTGCTTAATTTTTGCGCAAACAACTATCTGGGTCTGTCGAATAATCAGCGATTGATTGATGCCGCCAAACGCGCCATGGATACTTATGGTTTTGGACTTTCGAGCGTGCGATTTATTTGCGGCACGCAAAATATTCACAAGGAACTTGAAGCCGCAATAAGCGGATACTTCGGAACGGAAGACACAATATTGTATGCCGCCTGTTTTGATGCAAACGGAGGCGTTTTTGAACCTTTGTTCGACGAAAACGATGCAATAATTTCGGATGCTTTAAATCACGCTTCCATTATTGATGGCGTGCGACTTTGCAAAGCAGTTCGCTATCGCTACGCAAATGCCGACATGTCGGAACTTGAAAAATGCCTGATTGAATCTCAGCCACAGCGTCATCGTATTATTGTTACCGATGGAGTGTTTTCGATGGATGGAAATGTTGCTCCGATGGATAAAATTTGCGATTTGGCAGACAGATATGATGCGCTGGTTATGGTTGACGAATGTCATTCGGCAGGCGTTGTTGGTAAAACAGGACGCGGCGTAAGCGAACTGTTCAATTTATACGGTCGCATTGACATTCATACAGGAACTCTCGGCAAATCATTCGGCGGCGCTGTCGGCGGATTTACCACAGGACGCAAAGAAATTATAAATTTGCTGCGTCAACGCTCACGTCCTTATCTGTTCTCAAACTCAATACCTCCGGCAGTTGTTGGAGCAGGAATCGAAATGTTTAAAATGCTGGAAGAAAGCAATGAACTTCATGCAAAACAGCAACGAAATGTAGAATATTTCAGAAATAAAATGACAGATGCCGGCTTTGATATAAAACCCACTCAATCTGCAATATGTGCAGTAATGCTTTATGATGCAAAACTTTCGCAGATATTTGCTTCGCACATGTTGGACGAAGGAATTTATGTTACAGGTTTTTATTATCCTGTTGTGCCACAAAATCAGGCGCGTATCCGTGTACAGATTTCGGCAGCACACGAGCAGCAACATCTCGACAAGGCAATCGAAGCATTTATAAAAACAGGAAAAAAACTCAATGTTATTAAATAATCGCTCCTTAAAAACTGCTTAAATTACATATTAATTGTACATTAAATGTAAAAAACGATGAATAGAATTGCAGATTTTTGTGTCAATACTGATAAAAACTCTGCAAAACAGGCAACGCTTTTTGTTGTTTATTGTCTGTAAATAAAACAGATTTTGGCAGTTTGTCCCGTCAGGGACAAAATATCGGTAGAACGATAATCATCGCCGAGCGGTTCGCGCGAGGCATTGTCAATGACTTGAAACACCGTCGGTAACTCGCGCGAAATTCAGGTAAACGTGTTTTTTTCTACCGAGCGATGCATCCCGCCGGGATGCAGGAAACAAATAAACAATAAGGTAATAAGGTTAAAGTATGTGTGTTATCTGTTGCTACTAAGGTTGTTTTGTTTTTGAAATAAGGTGGAAATAAGGTTTTTGTGTCGGCATTGCTTTTTTTGTAATGATGTGCTGGTTTGTTACTGAATAATCAGTCGCTCCTTAAAAATAAAAAAAACAGTAAACAAAAATATCCCGTAGGGATAGGCGTAATTGCAAGGAACATTTAATAATTTAAAATGAAAAAAAGCATGTCTTCGCTCGCAATGACGAACAAAACAAATAACAAAAAAATTCGTGTAAATTCGTGTAATTCGTGGACTGAAAAACAAGAAAAATTCACCCATTAAGTGTTAAATTTTTTTTGTCTTATAATTTATATTATAGGACAACGTTTATCTTGCGCAAAGTTAAATAAATATTTAATAATACAAACCCCATATTTTTAAAATATTTTTAGAATATTTTTAAAATAAATTTACAATACATTATTATGCAATTATTTAGCCTGACTTATAATATAAATTATAAGTCAGGAAGTGTTAAATTTCAGCCGATATTTAACCAATAATAACTGAACGTTTGTTTTTTTTGTTTTCATAGATTGCGAGGAGCGAAGCGACGAAGCAATGACGTGCTGCTTGCATTTATGTCAAAGCAAACCCGATAGAAATAATACGACATTATTGCTGATTTTTTTATTTTTAAGGAGTGACAAAGTATGCAAATCGCCTGTTAATAATAAATTACAGGCAAAATTTAATGAAGAAAAATACACGTAAATTAATTTATCAACAATAAATACTCAATCCGTCAAACGCAGCAGACACATTTGCAGGTAATTCTTTCTCGAGTACGGAATGTAAATCAAGTTGATGCGAAATGTGTGTAAGATATGCATGTTTCGGCTTCAATTTATCTATAATTGCAAGCGCATCCGACAAACAAAAATGCGATAAATGTTTTTCGCGTCTTAATGCATTAATTACAACAGTATCTGCATACTGCATTTTTTTTAATTCCTTTGGCGAAATTCTGTTTGCATCGGTTATGTAACAAAAATTGTCTATTTTGAAACCCAGCACCGGAAGTCTGTGATGATATGCTCTTACAGGCGTAATTTTGATATTGGCAATATTAAAACTGTTTTCGTTGATTTTGTGAAATTCAAATTCCGGAACTCCCGGATATTTAACCGTATCGAAAGCATAATAAAAAATTCTGCGTAACGCCCTTTGTACTCGCGTTTCGACATATATATCAACAGCCTTTTGCTTTATGTAATTCAAAGCGCGCACATCATCCAAGCCGCCTGTGTGGTCAAAATGCGCATGAGTAATGAGAATTGCATCCAGATTTGTAATATTTGCTCTCAACATTTGCTGACGAAAATCAGGACCTGCATCTATTAAAATCTTTTTATCGTGTGTTTCAATCAATACGGAAGAACGCAAACGTTTGTCGCGTTCGTCGGTCGATTTGCAAATTTTGCAATTACAGCCAATCATTGGCGTTCCCTGCGATGTTCCTGTTCCTAAAAACGTTATTTTCATATGTAAAAATCATTGAATTAATTCTTTTGTTCTGTTACGGTAATTTTTGCAATCTAAATATTAAACTTATTTATTGAGGTGCAAATATATTAATTTTTTTTGGATAATTTTAACAATTTGCCCATAAAATGTTAAAAATAGTCAAAAAAACAAAGACAATGCATCGTTTGGTTGTATATTTGCATCTATATATAAAATGTATGATGTTCTTAAACACGAAAAATATTTTAAAAAAGATGAAGACGAAAAGATTTTTTTTAGGCTTTGATGACTTTTTTTATTTGGGAAAAAAGAAAAAGAAATTTCCCTTTTTGGTTGATATGAGTGTTGCTGCGTGGCGAAATATTTCGCGTACTATTGTTTCTTTTACCGAAATGACGCTTGGATCGACTCTCAATTCATTGATTCGTTTTGAAATTTCACATCCTTATTCGAAAGAAACCCAACGCCGTAAGGATGAATTTCCATTTGCCGTTGATATGCAGGATATGTGGAAAAAACTAATGAAATCGATGAACAATATGAAAGTATTGCAAAAATTACCTAAAAATCAATTGTTAACTGGCGACTCAAAGGTTTGATATTTGAATTGGAAATTGTTAATCCCATAAGGCGTATGCTTGTTCGTTCGGTTTCGATACCCGAAAGCATTTCTTTTGCATTGGTCAAAATCGAATAAAAATCAACAATATAATCTTCAAAAGTTTTACTTCGCGAAATTTGGTCGAAATTGTGGAATTTTATTTTCAGCGTCAATGTTTTACCTGCAAAATTTGATTCTTTCAATCGTTCATCAAGTTCTTTTGCGATGTGATAGAGTTCGGTTATACGCTCAAACTGCGTCGTGAGATTTTTCAAAAAAGTACGTTCGGTTCCTACCGATTTTCGCTCGTAGTAAGGAGTAACTTTGCGTTCGTCAATTCCTCTGCATATATTGTAGTAAAATTCGCCGGCTTTGCCGAATAATCGTTTAAGCGTAAACAGCGACAATTTTTTCAAATCCAAACCCGTATGAATCCCGAATTTATGCATTCGCTCGGATGTTGATTTTCCTATTCCGTAAAATTTTTCGACAGGAAGTTTCTCAAGTATTTTGTCGGCTTCATCGGGAAGTATGACTTTAAGTCCGTCGGGCTTATTCATATCCGAAGCCAGTTTTGCCAAAAACATATTGTACGAAACGCCTGCCGAAGCCGTGAGTTGAGTAGTTTCAAAAATTCGATTACGTATTTCTTTTGCTATAAGCGTTGCCGATTTTATTCCTTTAAAGTTAGATGTAACATCAAGAAATGCCTCATCAATCGAAAAAGGTTCAATCAGGTCTGTATATTCATCTAATATTGATTTTATTTGATGTGAAACTTTTTTGTATTCGGCAAAGTCGGAATGTACGAATATCAAATCAGGACAAAGTCGCTTTGCCACAACGCTTGACATTGCCGAATGTATCCCGAATTTACGCGCTTCGTAACTTGCTGTCGATACAACGCCTCTTTCCGAATCTCCGCCAACGGCAACAGGTTTGCCGCGCAGTTCGGGATTGTTGCGCTGTTCAATGGCAGCAAAAAAAGCATCCATATCAATATGAATTATTTTTTGCATACTTCAAATAGAAAACTCAAAGATAAAAATATTTTTAGAAACTGTTTAAATTCCATTAAAAATCACATGTTAAACGCATTATATGTTACTTTAATGCATTTGCTCCGATTTTTACGTTGTTTTCGAGGTT
>JAIRKV010000058.1 GCA_031259935.1 Prevotellaceae bacterium
TTATATGCTTCGAACGGTAAGGCGGTGAAACTCCGACATTATTTGGAAGAGGCTTCGATAAAGTATTTTTTTCCCTTCTATTATAAGGATGTGAAAACCGGAGATGCGGGAAATTGTGAGCAGATTGCTCTTCCGCTTATTGGAAATTTAATTTTCGCATACTCTTCAAAAGAGATTCTTGACCCTGTGCTTAAAGAGGCTAAACGAAAACTTGCAATCTCATCCGACCTGTATTACAGGGATTTTGGCGATAAGAGAATGATCACAATACCCGAAAATCAAATGCGAAACTTTATCGCTATCGCCGAAAACAGTCGGAAAAATATCATATATCTCTCTAATAAAGACGTTTCGTGCAGAAAAGGGACAAGGGTAAAAATCACAGGCGGAGAATTCGCCGGCGTCGAAGGTGTCTTTATGAGAATAAAAGGGAATAAAAGACTCGTGGTGAATATTCCGCAACTGTTCTCTGTAGCAACAGAATATATTCCGACATGCTACGTGCAAACAATGGAAAATGGAAAATGAAAAATTAGGCTGGCGTTCCCATTGTTCGCGCCTGTTTGTATAAATCTGTGGATAAAAGACACTGGGCATTCGCACAAATCGCATGAAGCAATTTCGTTTTGAAAAATTATTTCTACTTTTGTGCCGTGATTTTAAAATATTTAGGATATGACGAAATTAGATATTGAATCAATATTAGCATCAGGCGAGCATTATAAAATGGAGGCAAAAAAAGCAGAAAAAGGTATCCCGAATAGCCTCTGGGAGACTTATTCCGACAGCCGTATAATTGAAGAATTAACAATCTCTGACTTGAGTTTGACGATTGAAAAAAACTTTGTGAAACTTCGTGCCCGTTGTGGTTATAAAGAAATAAAAAAAAATACATATAATATAATTCTAATAAATAAATAATTATGGCAAGATTACTTTATAAACAAGATTCTGTGGCGTTACATAAACGCCTGACTCGTCGTCATATCCGCTTGTGCGGACAGATAAAGGGCGGCGCTATGTGTGCATCGGCTATTCAGCCGAAATTAGACAATCTCCTGCTAACTGAACAGGCGTTGTCGGAAGCAAACGAAGTGTACGAAAACACTTCCGATGATCTGATCCTCAAAGATACTGACCTCGACAATGCTGTTCGTACTCTCTTTGAACGGTCGCGACAACACGATAGGGAAAATAGCGGAAATGTTGCTATTTTACTGTTTCCGAATCTGACTTTTTCGGATATCATCAACATGCCGTATACCGAAGAACCTAAGAAGGTTAGCGCTATTATTCAAAAACTGGAAACTTTGGAGCCAGAACATGAACTGCGCTTGCTCATCGGTATGCTGCAACAAAAGGTAAATGCTGTAAATGCTGCTTTGGACGCAAAACAACAGGCTGCCGACAATGTACGACGATGTCAGGTCGAGGAAGAATTAGCAAAAAACGAAGTAAGGACGCAGTACGAAACAAATTATCTGGATGCAAGAAAAGCATTAGGCAGACAAGTTGCAGAGTCTCTGTTCCCAAAAATCGCAAATCGCAAAAACAGAGCACAGGAAGGTGAACTTAATCCGGAACAGGGAGAATAAAAGGCGCCAAAAATCGCTCTTAAAAGATTATGACGCTACCAAAAAACGAAAATTTCACGTAATAATTCTTTAATACACGACAAAAAAATGCCAGGTACAGTCCAATAATTTTGTATGACACCGTCCTAAAACGATTTTACGCTTCAAAATACATTCATGAGGTCGAAAAAAATAAAAAAAATGCACTTCAAAATGTTTTTTGACACAAATCAAAGGTTTGTTGCAGTCCCATAATTTTATACGAGGTCGTGACAGCGCTTTTATGATACGTAAAAATTCTTTCAAGGCTCTTTTTTGCGCTCCAATAGTGTGTCTTAATTCTTTCAAGGCGATTGCGCCTCAAAAAATAAAACCACAAAGTCGAAAAAAGTTGTACAACGTTACTGCAATGGAAATGAAATCTGCTTTGCCATTTATAAACAGACCGCCAAGTCGAAAAAATTTTAGCGCAGTTTTCAGAAAATTCGGTTATTTTCGCAGCAGTACGTTTTGAACGTTTTTGCGGCACGAAACATGGATTTACAATGACGCTTTTCGTAAACAAAAATTAGAATAAAAGGAATCGTTATTCTAATTTTAGGGCATATTTTTAGAATAACGAATCTTTTATTCTAAAAAAGTTGGCTGTTTTTAGAATAAGACGTATCTTTGCACAAAAATTGTAAAGATGAAAAATTTTAAATCGGGTGTTTTTATCAGTCAGGGGACATACAAAAGTTTCCAGCCCGCCTCATTGTGTCGCAATTGGACGATTGACGATATGCAGGTGATTTCGCTGTTAAGCAAGGCAGACCGTTATCTTGGACGATTGGATATGTATTCCGAATATGTTGACATTGATTTGTTTATACAAATGCACATCGTCAAAGAAGTAACACAGTCTTCTAAAATCGAAGGAACACAAACTAATATGGAAGAAGCATTTCTTAGCAAAAATGATATTCAAATCGAAAAAAGAAACGATTGGGAAGAAGTGCAGAATTACATTTTGGCGATGAATGAGACAGTAAATTTGCTTCATACTTTGCCTTTTTCCATGCGACTTATCAAACAGGCACACAAAATATTACTGTGCGGCGTACGCGGACAGCACAAACTTCCGGGCGAGTTTCGTCGCAGTCAAAACTGGATTGGCGGCGCTACACTGAACGATGCAGTATTTGTGCCGCCGGCTCATACGGAAATTGTCGCTCTGATGTCGGATATTGAATTTTTTGCCAACAATCAAAATGATAACATTCCCGATTTAATCAAAATAGCGTTAATACATTATCAATTTGAAACTGTTCACCCTTTTTTAGACGGCAATGGGCGTACAGGCCGGTTGCTGATTCCGTTATATCTTGTCAGTAAACAAATTTTAAAACGTCCGATTCTCTATTTGTCCGATTTTTTTGAAAGAAACAGAATGTTGTATTATGATAATCTCACAAAGGTAAGAACACACAACGATGTGGCGCAATGGCTTAAATTTTTCCTCACCGGAATAGTAGAAACAGCGCAAAAAGGAGTAGAAACTCTTAACAAAATCATGCAGTTAAAGCAATCTGTCGAAAAACAAATCGACAAATTAGGAAAACGTGGAATCGACGCAAGAATTTTGCTCAAACATTTATACAAACAACCGATTGTTTCGCCTGCCGAAACTGTCAGTTTGATAAACAAAGCGCCACAAACGGCTTATAACCTTATCGCCGATTTGGAAAAAGAAGGAATTTTGAAAGAAATAACAGGCGCTCAACGTAATAAATTATATTCTTTTGAGCCGTATATCAAATTATTTGAAAATTTGTAATCGTTGCGTAATGAATTAGAAGCAGGAGAGATATGTTTAGGAATGATTAATAAAATATGACAGTACTCTCGCAGGGAGGACACTTTATTAACCGTATGCTTTTAGCATACGGCAATGAACCTGCTCTCTCATAAGTCCCGCAGGGACGACACTTTATCAACCCATTAATTAAGTGTCGTCGCTGCGCGACTTGACGGGTATGTGATTGATAATCCGTATGCTAAAAGCATACGGTTAATAAAGTGTCGTCGCTGCGCGACTTATGAGCAGAATTTTATTTATTCGTTATATCTTATTTATTTCGCTTTCCTTAATGATAGAAAACTTTAACTCACAGGAGTATTTGTAGAAATTACATGAAAAATATTTATGAACGGACTGTACCATATAAGCGAGAAAGCAGTTCAAGATCTTGAAGTTATATGCTTTTGGAAAATGTCTGTAAGAAATGTCTTATTTTAGCGCAGTTTTTGATATAAAAAAGGGCAAAATAGCGCAGTTTTCAGAAAATTCAGTTATCTTTTCAGCGCAAAAATAACGCTTATATTATAGATATAAATATTTATAAACAGGTAATTACAGACCAGCGGAAAGAAAAAAATGAAATCGTTGTTTCCAAATTGACAGTGTATGGAACTGGGAACAGAAAAACGGGATAAAAACCACGAAGTCGCAGAAGTTACACAAAGTAAAAAAACTTTGTGTAACGTTGTGCCCGTTGTGGTTTAAATAAAAAGTAATTTCGTTTTGAAAAATTATTGCTACTTTTGCGTTGTGATTTTAAAATGTTTTTGAGATGATGGAATTGATTATAAAAAACGATATAGGAAAAAAGAAAATGGAAGATTTACTCTTTTTTCTGAAATCAAAGGATATCGATGCGGAAATAATATCGGTAACGAAAAATCCTAATGGGAAAAAAATCAGGATAGTAAACAAACCTGATGCTCTGTCGGATGAAGAGTTATCCGAAGAATTGTCCGGCGAAATGTCGGATATGCCTTCCTGTTCGGACAATGATTGTCGTGAGATTATAGAAAATCATCGTCCCGTATTTTC
>JAIRKV010000158.1 GCA_031259935.1 Prevotellaceae bacterium
CGTCCTACACGTCCGCGCAATTGATGCAAATCGCTCAAACCGAAATTTTGAGCATTGTCGATTATAATCGTATTTGCATTGGGAATATCAAGCCCCGATTCGATTATTGTTGTTGTAAGCAAAATATCGTATTTGCCATCTATAAATCCCAGCATTATTTCTTCGAGTTTTTTTGATTCAAGCCTTCCGTGTCCTGTTGCAAGTTTTGCATTGGGACAAAGTTTGGCAATCATTTCGGCTATTCGGTTTATATCATCTATGCGATTATGCACGAAAAAAACCTGTCCGTTTCGTTCGAGTTCGTAATTTATTGCATCTTTTATTGTTTCGCTGTTGAAAGTATGAGATTCGGTAACAACAGGATGACGATTTGGCGGCGGCGTGTTGATAATCGACAAATCGCGCGCTCCCATTAACGAAAATTGCAGAGTGCGGGGAATTGGAGTTGCCGTCATCGTCAATGTGTCTATATTCATTTTGAGTTGGCGAAGTTTTTCTTTTGCGCCGACGCCGAATTTTTGTTCTTCATCAACAATCAGCAAACCCAAATCCTTGAATTTTATGCTTTTACCAAGCAGTTTATGCGTTCCTATGATAATGTCGATATTTCCGCTTTCGATATTTTTCAGTGTTTCGGTTTGCTGTTTTGCGGTTTTCAGTCGGTTTAAAAAATCAATTTTTACGGGAAAATCCTGTAATCTGTCGTTGAATGTTTTATGATGCTGAAGCGCCAGTATTGTTGTTGGAACAAGTATTGCCGTCTGTTTTCCATCAACTGCGGCTTTGAATGCGGCTCGAATTGCAATTTCCGTTTTTCCGAAACCTACATCTCCGCAAATCAGTCTGTCCATTGGGCTCGACGATTCCATATCTTCTTTCACTGCTTTCGATGCTTTCAACTGGTCGGGCGTGTCTTCGTAAACAAAAGATGCTTCAAGTTCGTACTGCATATACGAATCGGCGCTGAAAGCAAATCCTTTTGCCGCTTTGCGTTCGGCATACAGCAAAATCAGTTCGTGAGCTATGTCTTTGATTTTCTTTTTTGTATTTTGTTTCAAACGCTGCCATTCGCCATTGCCGAGTTTGTATATTTTCGGCGGCTCGCTGTCCTTGCTTTTAAATTTGGAAATTCGATGCAGCCCGTGAATATTCACAAAAAGCACATCATTGTCGCGATAAACAAGTTTTACGGCTTCGTGTATTTTTCCGTTTATTTCCTGTTTCACAAGTCCGCCGAAAATTCCTGTGCCGTGGTCGATATGAACAATGTAATCGCCAATTTGCAGTTTATTTAATTCCTGTATGTTCAAAAATTCGCCTTTATCGAGCATTCCGTGAATTTTGAAACGATGATAACGCTGAAATATTTGATGGTCGGTATAATATGAAATTTTTGAAACATGATCGATAAAACCTTCGTGAATCGAAACATTTACGCTGCCGAACGAAAGGTTTTTCTGTTTGTCGGTTGATTCGAAAATTTGTTGCAGCCGTTCGTTTTGAACAATATTGTCGAATAAAATAACCGTGTCGTAACCGTTTTGCCGGTTTTCATTTATATTTTTGAAAAGCAAATCAAAATTTTTATTGAAATTGGGCTGCGGCGATGTTTTAAACTCAATTTCAACGGTATTATTCAACATTTTTATCGGTGAAAATGAAAGTATACGGAATTTTTCCGTTTTTTCATCAAAGGCATTTTTCGATATAAAACTTTGATGCTTCAGTTTGTCCGTTTCGTCTGCCTTTTCGCTGCAAAAGTCGTAATCATCAAACCACAGACATGCCGAATTTTCAATAAAATCAAATAATGCACAATCTTTTGCGCCCTGTTCAAGATTTGATACGATTTCTATTTCGTCTCTGTTTTCAACCGAAAGTTGAGAGTCGAGGTCAAAAACACGAATAGATTCAATTTCATCTCCAAAGAAATCAATACGATAAGGCTTATTTGCCGAATATGAAAAAACATCCAGAATACTTCCGCGCACCGAATACTGTCCGGGTTCAAAAACAAAATCTGTTCGCTCAAACTCGTACAATACAAGCATTTCTACAATAAAATCCAGCCCCGGACTGTCGTTTTTCCCGACAGTCAAAGTATTTTTATCGAGCGCATCGGGCGAAACAACTTTTTCGGTCAATCCTTCGGGATAAGTTACCAGACAAATATTTTTCCGTTTGCCGTCTTTCAGCAGATTCAAACATTTTGTTCGCTGCACAACGTTTGCTGTTTCCACAGTTTCGTCCTGCACGTTGCGCTTGAACGATGACGGAAAAAACAGAATATTTTCGTTGCGGGTAAGATTATATAAATCGTTATAAAAATATGCCGCCGTTTCTTTTTCAGACAAAACAAAAATATTCATATTTGCGTTTTTTTCGAAAAAACCTGCAGCCAAAACCGATTTTGCAGAGCCAGCCAAACCTTTCAATACAATAGAATTTTGCTTGCCGTATTTAATTTCGGAAAGTAAGGTTTTATAACCATCCTGATTTACAAAATTATTTATTAATTTTTCCACAAATTCCTATATTTTTCCAAATTTATACATTCGTACCCGATCCAAAATTTAATGTGTTTTTGTAATTTGAAAGGCAAAGGTATAAAAAGATCAAATAAACGATGGAAAATTTTTAAATAAACCCGTACATAGTCGCTCCTTAAAAAGCAGTGAAATCATTTTTTAAGGTTCGGCTTCAGCCCTACATTTTTCTTACTGTTATATATTCTGCAAGCATTATCAGCGCATTGCGGGCATCGTTTTGAGGAAATTTTTCGAGCATGTTGATTGCCTGTCGACAGAAATGTTTCATTTTTTGT
>JAIRKV010000186.1 GCA_031259935.1 Prevotellaceae bacterium
AAAAAAATTAAATTGATTGCAGCAATTATGCTGCTCGTAACGGCTGCCTCGTGCAGCAAGGATGACGTTGTATCCAAAAGCAATGCCGCCGACATCACCGCCTTTACGGTGGACGGCGCCGCATGGAACATTAACGGCACTGATATTACTTACACCTACCCGGCCGAAACGCAGGAAGGGCAGTTGACGCCCGTAATTACCCTGTCGCCCGGCGCAACGGTAACACCGGCATCGGGCACAGCGCAGAACTTTTTTACCGCTCAGGGCGTAACTTACACGGTAACGGCTGAAGATGGCGCGACAAAGAAAATCTACACAGCCAAAGCCGATATAGCCGTAGTAGCCTCAGGCACAACCGGCGACTGCACCTGGACGCTCACAGGCATTGCGCCAAACTGTACCCTCACCATTAGCGGCAATGGAGCAATGGGTAATTATTATTACTGCGGAGCCAGCCCCTGGTATGCAGATCGTAACGATATCAAAACCGCAGTTATACAAAATGGAGTAACTGCTATTGGCGAGGTGGCTTTTTGCGAATGCACCGTCTTGACTTCCGTAACCATTGGTAATTCGGTGACCACTATCAGCGATGGTGCTTTTCACAGTTGCACAGGCTTGACTTCCGTAAGCATTCCCAATTCGGTTACTACTATTGGCGTGATAGCTTTTGGCTATTGCTACGACTTGACCGAAGTAAGCATTCCAAATTCGGTAACTACTATTGGAGATTATGCTTTTACCGAATGCTTCAGCTTGACTGAAGTAATCAACATGAGCGCCACTCCGCAAAACATCAGCAGCTTGGTTTTTGATGGCGTTACGCTAAACTCCCTTACTTTAAAAGTACCGGCAAGCGCGGTAGCAGCCTATCAGGCAGCGCCCGTATGGCAAGACTTTGGAACAATAACAGGAATATAACCGGCAAGTAAAAAAACGTCTGAACTGTGATTTATGTGATTAAAATTGATATAAGAATTTAAAGATTACAGACAGAAGCAAACAAGAAAGCACGTCATTGCGAGCGAAGCGAAGCAATCCAGATTTGTGTCCTATGTTCTTTCTGGATTGCTTCGGGCTGACGCCCTCGCAATGACGAGCTTCTTTAAATCTTTAAATCGCTTCGCAATGACGTGTTGCTTGCTTTTATGTCAAAACAAAATCGACAGAAATAATGTCGAGTATTGCTGATTTTTTTATTTATAAGGAACGACTACATAAAAATATAAAGTGAATGATACTGTAATTTAAATTAATCTTCCTGTTGCATTGCCATTTTCGGCAATTCCTGTAATTTCAACTTTCATAATCTTTCCCGCTAATTCTTTTTGATAAGGAATTTCAACTTTTATGTAATTTTCCGAAAATCCGCACATCATTCCGCCATGCTTGGCGTTTTCAAATAAAACATTTACCTGTTTAGATATATTACGTCTATAAAATTCAGAATGAAGCGCTTCGCATAATATTTTCAACTTGCCGACCCGTTTGGTTTTTATATTGTTTGCTACTTTTTCTTTCATTGTTGAAGTTACTGTGTTTGCTCTGTCCGAATATGGAAAAATATGCAGAAAAGCAGGATTTATTTCCTGCAAAAAATTGTATGTAATTTCAAAATCTTCATCGGTTTCGCTTGGAAATCCGACAATTACATCAATTCCGGTAAAAGCATCGGGAATAAGTTTGAAAATGTGATTTATACGTTGCGCAAAAAAATTTGTACCGTATCGGCGGCGCATCAATGCAAGAATCCTGTCGCATCCCGATTGCAGCGGTATATGAAAGTGAGGTAAAAATTTTGGCGAAACTCTAACAAAATCAATGATTTCATCTGTTAGCAAATTCGGTTCTATCGATGATATTCGGTAACGTTCAATGCCTTCCACCTTTTCTAAATTTTTCAGTAAATCCAAAAAAGTTTCACCTGTTGTTTTCCCAAAATCTCCTGTATTTACGCCTGTAATAATAATCTCTTTTGTTCCCGAATTTGCAATAATTTCGGCTTCATTACAGATTTCTTCTATCGAAATATTTCTACTTTTTCCGCGCGCCATTGGAATAGTACAATAAGCGCAGTTATAATCGCAGCCATCCTGAACTTTGAGAAATGAACGTGTGCGATCGCCGATTGAAAAAGCCCTGAAAAAACTTTTTGTTTCGTTTATTTCGCAGGAAAAGATTTTTGCTTTTCTTTTCTCGCCAACCGAATTTACATATTCAAAAATATTTCCTTTACGGTCGGCTCCCGCAACAATATCAACGCCGTCGATTGCAGCCAGTTCTTCCGGCTTTAACTGTGCGTAACATCCTGTTGCAACGATAATTGCATTAGGTGCTTGTTTCGCAATCCTGCGCAATAACTGTCGGCATTTTTTGTCGGCATTTTCGGTTACCGAACAAGTATTTACAACATACACGTCTGCAATTTGGTCGAAAGGTACGCGTATAAAATCATTTTCGAGAAACTTGCGCGCAAGCGTAGATGTTTCCGAAAAATTGAGTTTACAACCAAGAGTACAAAATGCTATTTTACGTTTTTCACTCATAATAATCGGTGCAAAAATAATCAAAAATTGAGACCTTTGCAAAAGTTCAATAAAGTTGATTTATTGAAAAAACTTTTGAGTTTTTTTGTCAGAGTTGATTTTTGAAAGATTTCCATGTTTTCAGTGATAAGCAGATAAAAGACAGGAGGACAGAATTATATATTTGTTTTATTATTGTTGATAAAAGAATTTTACTCATATGAAGATATGGCAAGGTTTGTATTTGAATGCGGTAAAATTTCTACCGAGCGATGCATTCCTAACGGAATACGAATAAGCAAATCATGGAGCGCAGCGCCGAAACCTGCGGGTTTCACTGCTTCGCAGTTCGCAATTACGAGCAAAAAGAAGAAAAAACCTGTTCCTGTTTTGCCGAAATTTAGCATGTTGTATCGCGGTATTTTTATTCGATAATTTACATTTATAAATATTAAAATTATTTCAGCGTTTATTAAAGAATAACTATATATAAATCAAAAGTATAACGCAAAAATTGTATTAAGACAACAAGCTAATAAATTAAATTGATTTGCAACGGTTTTTTCATTTTACAAATATCGACATTGCATGAGCATCTTTTGTTCCATCCGTAAGCGCCTGTTCTTCCCCGTTTTTCCAAATTTTAGCTACAGTTTTATTACTTGCATTGGTTTCATATCCTGCTACATATACATTATTT
>JAIRKV010000211.1 GCA_031259935.1 Prevotellaceae bacterium
TTATTAATTGATGAAATATTATTTTTGATTATCTTTGCCGATAAAATTATACAACGATAATCAAAATGTTTATTGCACTTGAAGGTCTTGATGGCGCAGGCAAATCAACTCAGATAAAACTGCTGGAAAATTATTTCGAAAGCCGAAACAAACGAAATAAATATCTGCATTTTCCCCGATTCGATACGCCTTTTTTTGGCGAGATGATTGCTAAATTTCTGCGCGGCGATTTTGGAAAAATAAATGATGTAAATCCATACATCGTTGCATTGCTTTTTGCTCAGGACAGGCACGACGCCGCTCAAACCATACGTAACTGGCTCAGCCAAAACTGCAATGTCATTGTTGACCGCTACGTATATTCGAACATTGGCTATCAGTGTGCAAAAATCGACGGCAAAGATGAGCGCAGCGCATTGCGTAACTGGATTTTTGAACTTGAATACAGTTACTTTAAAATTCCAAAACCCGACATCAGTATTTTTCTTGATGTTCCATTTGCATTTACCGAAAATAGGCTCAACCAAGCGCGTGCGGGCAACGACAGAAATTATCTGAACGGCAAACATGATATTCATGAAGAAAGTCTTGAACTGCAACGCCGCGTACGCGAAATTTATATCGAACAGCAAAATGCCGATCAGTGTTTCAAAATTGTAAACTGCACAACGAAAGATGGAAAGATGCTTGCTCCGAATCAGATTTTTGAACAGATAATTAAAAATTTACCGGACATATAAATATTATTAACCATACGGACTGTAACATTTTACGATGTCATCCGTCTTAACAGCAAAGAAACAGAAATGAAAAAAACAATGACAATTATCAGCCACGCAAGCCGAATTTTAATCGGGCTTCTTTTTGTATTTTCGGGATATGTGAAAGCGATTGATCCGTTGGGATTTACCTATAAACTTGATGAATATTTCGAAAGTCTGCACATATTGTTTTTGTCGCCGCTGGCATTAACGATTTCGATTTTGATTATTGCTGCCGAACTTGTGATGGGTTTGTGCCTGCTGGCGCGAGTACGCATGAAACTCGTTGCATGGGGAGTGCTTTTATTTATGCTGTTTTTCACGATACTTACTTTTTACATTGCCCTGAAAGGCGATGTGGTAAAAGACTGCGGCTGCTTCGGCGATGTGCTTGTGCTTTCAAATATCGCCACATTTTTGAAAAATCTTGCCGCCATGCCGTTTGTGATATTCATATTTCTTTGGAGAAAAAACTATACGCCTGTCGCCAAATGCATAACCGAATGGTCTATCGCAATTATATTTTTTGCTTTAGCCCTGGGAATTGAACTGTACTGTTTGCGGAATCTTCCGATTATTGACGTTATGCCTTACAGGGCAGGAACAAATATTCCGAACAGCATGGAATATCCCGAAGATGCAAAGCCCGACATATATAAAACAACTTATTACTATTCAAAAAACGGCGAAACAAAAGAATTTGACGACACAAACTATCCGTGGAACGATTCAACATGGACCTATGTTGATGCAAAATCGGAACTTGTGGAAAAAGGCTATGAACCACCGATTATTGATTTTGAAATACGGACGGAAGATGGCGAAGATATTACTGCAAACATTGTGTACAGCGAAAAATTTACATTCATTTTCATTCTGCGAAAAACCGAACAGGCTGATATTTCGGATATAAACAAAATAAACGAAATTGCCGATTACTGTCGTGATTCCGATGATTTCGACTTTTACGCCTATACATCTTCGGCATCGGATGATGCCGATAAATTTATTGAAAAAACAAATGCAGCATACCTGTTTTGTTTTGGAGATGAAACCGTAATAAAAACCATGCTTCGCTCAAATCAGGGATTGATGCTTGTGAAAGATGGAAATATTCTGGCAAAATGGTCGCATCAAAATATTCCGACAACAGACGAAATAAAAAAACTTGCAGCAACCGACAGTCAAACCATAATTGCCCGCACAAAAGCAAAAGAACGCAATACAACAATAATTCTTGCTGCCATAGCGCTGATTTTTATATGCTTTATTAATATAAGAAAATATAAACCCCAAAAACATCACAGACACCGTATCAATTAACAATTTAGAACCCCATTATACATGAAAAAAAATTTAACAGCATTAATACTGTTGTTTTTATCAATAAATTTTGTTGCGGCACAAAGCGATGCCCGCAAAATACTGGATGAAATGACAAAAAAAATTAACAGTTACACTTCCGTAAGCATCGATTTCAGCATCGTACACGAAGACAACCAGAATCAAACCATCAGCAACGAAAACGGAAGAATAACGGCTAAAGGAAAGGATTTTTGCAAATTCAAAATCACCATGCCCGATTCGGAAATTTACTGCGACGGCAAAACAAAATGGCTGTACATGAAAACCGTAGATGAAATAAATATAACATTAGCCGATTTCGACAGCGAAGAAATGAGCGACAATCCCGTAAAATTCTTCACCGTCGACAGAAAGGACATGAAATACAGTTATAAAAAAACCTTTACCGAAAATCAAAAGCAGCTGAACGAAATAGATTTTTATCCCAAAGACAGAAACGCAGCATATTCAATTATACGCCTTCATATAGAAAAAAGCACAAACCATCCGCTGAGCATAAAATATTTCGGCAAAGATGGCAACAACTATACCATAAACGTTGATAAAATCACGCCAAATCTGATAATTGACGACAGGATATTCGACTTCGACACGGCAAAATATCCCGACGCCGAAATTGTAGATTTAAGATAAAAAGACAAATAATAAAAAATGATTACTTAATATTATACCTAAATTGATTTTTGTATGACACAGCAGCTATTAAAAGTCTGTCAAACAATTGTTCACCAAAATACCTGCGGTTGAACTTATAACAAAATTCGTGGAG
>JAIRKV010000216.1 GCA_031259935.1 Prevotellaceae bacterium
CATTTAATTTTATAACAACCTTATTATAAGTATTTTACAATCGAAAATTTTAGAAAAATCTCATTTTGTAATACCTTGATTATAAGTATTATATGTTATTTTAATGCGTTGACCCTGAATAAAAATACCGTGTTTTACGTACATACAGGCTAAAAGTAGGCAAAACAGGAACAGTTTTTTTTTTCTTTGTGTTCGTCATTGCGAGGAGCGCAGCGACGAAGCAATCCAGAAGCAATGAACAATAAGGTAATAAGGTTGGCGGGTGTGTGTTATCTTTTACTACTAAGGTTGTTTTGTTTTTGAAATAAGGTGGAGATAAGGTTTTTGTGTCGGCATTGCTTTTTTTGTAATGACGATTTATTTCTGGATTGCTTCGTCATTTCATTCCTCGCAATGACGTGCTGCTTCTCTGTTTCGCCTCTATGTTATTCTTTAAATTTTTAAATATTAAAATCTTTAAATTATTAAATATCAACTGTGCGCGAAGCGCTGTAAATTAAAAATTTTAATCTATTTTTTATTTTGACAGAGGTTCAAATTCGTATCCTTCGGCTTTGCTCTGCCTGATATTTCCCATTGCAGGAAAGGCAATATGCATGCCGGCTACAGGTATTTTGTTTTTTGCGGCGTATTCGAGTATTTTTTTTCGCGCAACCACGGCTTCTTTGGGATTTACATCGTAGGTAACGGCAATTTCGGGATGCGGCATCTGTATAACCATAGCATGAGCAAGATCGCCCCATATCAGAAACTGCGCATTGCCTGCTTTCAACAAATAAGCCGTATGTCCTGGCGTATGTCCGTAAGCGGCAACAGCGTATATTCCGCTTGTCAATTCGGTTGTTGTGTTTTCCAAATCGTCAGGCGTAAACAAATGCAACCGATTTTTATATGCTTCTATTACGTTGCGCGCCTGTTCGCCTCCGCGCGAATCGATATTCATCCAGTAGTCGTGTTCGGCTTGCGCTATGCAGAGCTGTGCATTGGGAAATGTAACTTTTCCGTCACGCAGCAAACCGCCAATATGGTCGCCGTGCATGTGAGTAAGCAAAATAATATCAATATTTGCAGCCGTAACATTTTGCAGTTTCAGATTGTCGAACAGGTTTCGTCCGAAACCGGCATCAACCAAAATTGTTTTTTCGGGAGTTTTTACCAGAAAGGCATTGCAGGCAGACGGAAAAGTTCCATCCGCAGCGTACTTTTGTATCATTTCAGTGGTTGCGCCGATTAATATCGAACTTCCGCTTTTTTGCTGTCCTTCGGAAAGTGTGGTAATTTCAAAATTTCCCATGGTGAATTTGAAAGCATCGGTGTTTTCCTGTGCCGTTATATTTGTAACCGTAACTGCAACAAATAATAATGATGAAATAAAATATCTTTTCATAATACAATATAAATAGTTTTTAACTCACAAAATTAATCTTTTTTATTAAAAATGCGTACATTTGCCAAATTTTTAACGAAATGGAAAAGTTTAACCCTAATGATACCGGTTTACCTAACGGTAATTATTTTGCTCTGCCTTACACTGTCGATGAATCCGAAATTGTATTGATATCGGCGCCATGGGATGTTACAACGTCATATCGCAGCGGAACGGCAAACGCACCGATACGAATTATTGAAGCATCGAGTCAAGTCGATTTGTATGATGTTGATGTTAAAGATGCATGGAAAATAAAAATAGGAACGCATCCGTACAACGAAGAAATATTTATCGAATCGGCAGAATTGCGTAAAAAAGCCGAAAAAATTATCGCACATCTCGAAAATGGCGGAACCGTCAGCGATCCGTCAATTTCAAATAAATTAAATTTGATAAACAAAGCATCGGAAAAATTGAATAATTGGATATATGACCGGGCAAAGAAATATTACGAAGAGAACAAAATAACAGGAATCGCAGGCGGCGAACACAGCGTTCCGTTTGGACTGATAAAACTTTTAAGCGAAAAATACGACAATCTTGGAATACTGCATATTGATGCTCATGCCGATTTGCGCCGTGCTTACGAAGGTTTTGAATATTCGCATGCATCAATAATGTATAATGTTATTACAAAATGCAAAAATATTTCGAAATTAGTGCAGGTCGGTATTCGCGATTTTTGTGAAGCCGAAGCCGAATTAATTGCAAACAGCGATAAAATATCGGCATATACCGATTTTTATATCAGCGAGCAGTTATTCAGCGGAGAGCGTACATGGAAATCACTTTGCGATAATATTGTAAACGATTTGCCCGAAAATGTTTATATAAGTTTTGATATAGACGGATTAAGTCCCGAACTTTGTCCCAATACCGGCACTCCGGTGCCGGGCGGTCTGTCGTTTCAGCAGGCGCATTATCTTTTACGAACGCTGGCAAAATCGGGCAAACGGATTGTCGGTTTTGATGTTTGCGAAGTTGCTCCAAATCCCGACAGCGATAATGATGAATACGATGCAAACACAGGCGCTCGAATTTTATATAAAATCTGCTGCCTCACACATTTATCAAATATTAAATCAAAATAATAGAATTTCATTAAATAATCTTTTTACAAATGCCTAATATACAAGAGCAAATAAGAAAAATACGTAAACATTACTGGCTGTATAAACGCGAAAGGAACATACGAGATACGTTTTCTCATTTTTTTCACAAGGACGCAACGGGAGGAATATTGTTGTTTTTTGCAACCATAATTGCTCTTGTATTCGCCAATTTTCCAAATCTTTTTGATATGAATGCAATATGGGACAGGGAACTTGCAATATCAATAGGCGGTTTTGTTCAAAAAATGTCGTTGCGCGACTGGATAAACGATGGATTGATGATGATATTTTTTTTCGTTGTGAGCCTCGAAATAAAGCGCGAAATTATGGTTGGCGAACTTTCATCGCTGAAAAAATCGAGTTTGCCCATAGCCGCAGCAGCCGGCGGAATGATTGTGCCTGCTCTTATTTATTCGATTTTCAACAGTAATTCGCCCGAAACAATACACGGCTGGGGAATACCAACAGCAACTGATATTGCATTTGCCGTGGGCATACTTTCGATTTTGGGAAAACGCGTTCCTGTTTCGCTTAAAATATTTCTTACGGCGCTTGCAATTGCCGACGACCTCGGCGCTATAATTGTAATTGCAATTTTTTATCCAACACATGCAATTCATTTCGACATGCTGCTTATTATTGCAATAATAATGACGGTAATACTTATATTAAATTCGTTGCAGATACGGCATACTTTCCTTTATTTTATCACGGGTTTGGTTCTCTGGTTTTTGGTTTTGCAGTCGGGAATACATGCAACCGTTTCGGGAATTTTGCTTACTTTGCTCGTCCCGACACGTACACGCATAAGCGGAACAAAATTTTATGCGCATACCAATTTTCTGGTACGCAAATTCAGGAAAAATTATGTGGAAAATAAAGCCATTTTAGCCAATCAGGAATGTCTTGACGTTATAAATGCAATGCGGTCGGAAATAGCAAAAGTATCGTCGCCGCTGCAAAAATTTGAATTTGCCCTGCATGGATTTTCGATGTATGTAATAATGCCTTTATTTGCTTTGGCTAATGCTGGAGTTGTTATTAATTTCAATGAATTTAATATTCTCGGCGAAGCATCGCTTGGAATAATTTTCGGACTGATAGCAGGAAAGCCTCTTGGCATATTCCTGTTCAGTTTCATAATGATAAAGTCGGGAATATCAAAATTTTCGGATGGAATGAACTACCGACTGTTATTAAATGCGGGAATATTTGCAGGCATAGGATTTACAATGTCGATGTTTGTAAGCAATCTGGCATTTGAGCATCAAAGTTATACCGACACTGCTAAAATTGCAATATTAATATCTTCGCTGCTTGCAGGAATACTTGGCATCGCAGCAACTTTGTCAACAAAAAAACGCAGAGAATAAAATCGACCGAATAATCGGTTAAATTCAAAACCGTCGCTATTGACAATCATCAGGAACTTCCGATAATTTCTGTGTTTTACATTTATATATTTCCTGTTTCATTTATATATCCGCATCGGTTAACACCAAGTTCGTATCTTTCTCCCGCGTATCATCAATACGGTATAAATAGTCGCTCCTTAATAAGTAGTGAAATCATTTATTATAAACATTTATAAATGCAAATTGTCGAATAATAACCGTGTTTTACGTACATACAAGCTAAAAGTCTGCAAAACAGGAACAGTTTTTTTCTTCTTTGTGTTCGTCATTGCGAGGGCGCTAGCCCGAAGCAACCGAAGCGCAGCGGAGCTCAACG
>JAIRKV010000222.1 GCA_031259935.1 Prevotellaceae bacterium
CCGCTTACCGACAATTTGCCAAAAGCGCTTGTGCCGCTTGCCGGAAAACCAATACTGGAACATCTTATAAATAAATTAAAACGTTCGGGATTTACGCAAATTGTTATCAACGTTCATCATTTTGCCGATATGATTATTGAATTTTTAAAACGCAACAACAATTTCGGCATTGAAATTTATATTTCCGATGAACGCAACTGTCTGCTTGATACCGGCGGAGGAATAAAACATGCTGCAAAATTTTTGCAGGGCAACGAACCGTTTTTGGTTCATAACATAGATATTATTTCCAATGCCGATTTGAACGATATTTACGAAAAGCATTGCGCCGAAAATTCGTTTGCAACGCTTCCCGTAAGCACACGCCAAGCGACGCGTTGCCTGCTGTTCAATGCCGACAATAAATTATGCGGATGGCAAAATAAATTGACAGGCGAATTGAAATGGAGCAACCCGCAATTTCCGTACAGCGAGTGTACGGCTTACGCTTTCAGTGGAATACACGTTATTTCGCCGGAAATATTTAACTGTTTTGATAATTATCCGGAGATTTTTTCGATAATTGATTTTTATTTATCACAATCCAAAACAAAAGACATTAGCGCATACGTTTCTCAACAACTTCGACTGATTGATGTCGGCAAACGGGAAACATTACTGCGAGCCGAAAAGGAATATTCAGATTTAATATAAACCAACTTGCCGATATACAGCATTAAACACACAATACACAAATCAGTATTATTTGCGTCTGTAACATTTTATCCAGTCGATATCAAAAGAAACAGGCAAATCTGTATTGTTTAATTCCCGTTTCACGCCCGACGAAAATGCCAAATACATTTGGTCGCTTATAAAAATATTTGTTGAAAAAACTTTTTTGCCGTTTATTTTCCATGTTATTTCGGTCGGATTCCATTCTATTCCAACAATATAAAATTTTTGTTTTAGAGGAATCGAAAGTTCTTTCTTAATATTTTGAGAGTTATTAAATGCTCCAACTTGTATTTTTCCGTTATTTACGCAAAATATGTTTATAAACGGCAACATTTGTTCGCTGCCAAGCCAAAAGGCATGATATGTTCCTTTTGTTTTCGGCGGCAATATTTTTGCTTCTATTTTGCCGTATGTTTGTACAAATTTTGTTGCCGTACTGATCATTCCCGATGTATACGAAAATTTTTTGGAAACGAATCCGTGTGTGTCGCTCCACAGAAGTCCGTCGGCTTGCTCTTTGCGCGTTATTATTTGCAGAATGCTGTTTGTTACATTTATGTTTTTTCCATCCGATATGAACTGCAAATCTCCTGATGGAGAATATGATTTTTGAAGATGCCTCAATGCTGTAATTGGTTGTGTTATCCACTTTTTTTCGAGAATTGCCGATGTAAAATCGTCTCCAAAAGTACCTTTCCATTTAGACATTTCGGCTATATATTTTTTACATGATTCTTGCAGTTTGGGTAAACGTTTAATATCTGCAGAATTTTTCAAATATGTATAATCTTCAAGTGTTTTGTACGCAGCACATTTTTTGTGTTTGGTTCTGTCGCAAAGATATGCTTTTTTTTCTTTAAATTCGGGCGTTTCTGTTTTTTGTTTTAATCTTAAATATTCTTCTACTTCAAATGAATTGGAATTACTGCCTTTTGAAAGAAAAGTCTTAACTCTTTTATTTTTCCTTAACTGTTTCAATTTTTTCTCCAATTCATATTCTACGCTATTCTTAAATTTTTGATTTTTGACGATATTTATATCATTTTTACATCGTCTCGATTCTACATATTCTTTCAATTTTATAAAATTATTATATGCATCTGAATCCAGAATTTCACCTATTTTTTTGCAATTGCTTTCCATTACGGCAATAGTTTTTTCGTATTTTTCTGTTGACGTAACTGGGCTAAAAATTCGATATTTTAAAAAATCAATCATCTTAAATCATTTTATTTTATAACGGTAAAAGTATAATATTTCCCTGTTAATCGGTAATCAGTTTAAAACCTTTTCCACGTATGTTTATTATTTGTATTGTCGGATCATCTTTCATATACTTTCGAAGTTTTGTAATATATACATCCATGCTTCGGGCATTGAAATAACTGTCATCATTCCAAATTGTGCGCAGCGCAAAATTTCTGTCTAAAATAGCGTTGCGATTGAAGCACAAAAATTTGAGCAGTTCCGATTCTTTGGATGTAAGTTTTTGCTCTACATTTCCTTTTACTAATATTTGTTTTGTAGAATTGAATCTGTAAATACCTATTTCAAATTCATCCTGTGTCTGGTCTGTTCCTCCTTTTGTGCGGCGTAATACAGCTTCAACTCTTAGTAATAATTCTTCAATACTGAATGGCTTTGTCATATAATCATCAGCTCCCGAATTAAATCCTTCGGCAATATCTTCTTTTTGAGATTTTGCCGTAAGAAAAATTATAGGAATAATGTTGTTTACATGACGCATCTCTTTAGCCAGTGTAAATCCATCTTTTTTGGGCATCATCACATCTAATATGCAAATATCATACGAACGTGCCTGAAATCCTTTGAATGCAGCTTCTCCGTCTGCAAAAAGGTCTGTTTCATAACCTTTTACTCTTAAATATTCTAACAATAAAACGCCTAAATTTTCGTCGTCTTCTGCCAAAAGAATACTTGCTTTAAAATTATTTTCCATAATATTTTAATTTAATTTGATTATAAAAAATTTATTATATTCATCTGTTTTGTGCCGTAAATTTACTAATTATTTTTTATTTGGCAAAAAAATCGTAAAAGTACTGCCTTTTCCTTTCTCACTTTCCACACTAATTTTACCTCCGTGCATCTCTGCAATTTTCTTTACATAATTCAATCCCAGCCCCGAACCCTTTACTGTATGTATGTTTCCGGTGGGCACTCTGTAAAATTGTTCGAAAATATGTTTGTGATATTCTTTTTCTATTCCAATTCCGTTATCTGTTACATTTATAATTATTCCTGCATTTTTATTTTCGGTACGAATTAATATCAACGGATTTTTTTTCGAATATTTCAACGCATTATCTATAAGATTTGATATTATTTGCTGCAAATGCATTTCATCGCCGACAACAATATTTTCTTTTGCATCGTATTGCGTCATTATTTTTCCTTTTTTTGCATTTAATTGCAGCATATACGAATCTACTACTTTTGTGATAATGGTTTTAATATTTACATCTTTACGTTTTATGTTGATATTTCCACGTTCGACTGCCGCCATGCGTAATACTTTTTCAACCAGACTGCTAAGCCGCTGTGCTTCGTCGCGTATCATTTTTGATAATCCTGCAACATTTTTCTTTTCTACGGGAACATTTTCATCTTTCAGCATTTCTGCTGCAAGCGTAATTGTTGCAATAGGCGTTTTAAGTTCGTGTGTCATATTTCCCATAAAATCGTGGCGCATTTGCGACAGCCGTTTTTGATGAAAAATTATCATAAGCGTTGCCGCAAAAGTTCCTGTTATAATAATTATCAACAATAAAGACGAAAAAATTACGAGCGATAATTTTTTGAAAATATAATCCGTTAAATTCGGTACATATATATTTAAATAGTATTTCGGAGCCTGTTCGGAATCGTTCGGAAACAGTTGTTTTTTATATAAACAGTCTTCTCTGTCCATCGTGAATTCTTTTGTTTTCAGCGTATTTATTTCAACATCTTCGGCGGTTATAACCGCAAATTCAAATTCGGTATCGATTCCTTGCTGTTTGAAGTACTTTTGTATGAGCGAATCTATTCTGTTTGACGAAAGTCTGTCTTCGATTGGAATGTCAATTGTTATTTTCGTTTCTTTTTTTTCGTCAACAAACAGTCGAAACAGATTGGACAAAGGTAAATTATCCTTGCTTGTCATTGTCTGGTCCAATTCCGAACCTTTAATTCCTCCTGCAAGTATCCGGTTCAAACGGCTGTCGGATGTTGCTAACGGAACATCGTCTTTGTTCAACCAAAAATTTATTGACTGTTCTTCGATTGTTCTGTTGAATGAAGATGACCATGTGTTTAAACTTTTCTTTGTTATGGAACGATAACTTCCCTTTCCGAAATATTCTTTTACAGATGGAATTTCGATATTGTCGTTTACAATAATCTCTGCTTCATTAATCACATTATCAAGTACTGCCTGCATTTTCGCATCGAAATTGTCTTTTTGTATTTTTCCTGCCGTGCGCAACGAATTACCCTGAAGAATAATAAGCGTTACCGTGCAAATACAAATGGCTATTGATAATAAAATTATAATTTTTCTCTTCATTTTAATATTTCATCTGTAAAAGCAAAGTTAGGGTATTTGTTTTTAAAACGAATATGCCATTAACCAAAATTAACAATATCAAATTCTTTCCAAAACCTTGAAAAAAGGTGTTTTTTTAACAATTAAGTTCATACAGGCAGTTATTCCTTTAACAGTTCTTATTGCTGTTGCAATGCCATTAATCTGCTCATTTGTTAAATTCCCTGAAATTTTTAACATAAAATCTATGCTGTAAAGTTGAGGAATTAATCTGAATTCTCCGTATTTATTGCAAATAAAGGAATACTCTACATTTGTTTTGTTGCATGTGTAATTAAAACACGAAATCATTTTGCCGTCGGGAATTTTATCTTTCAGCGCCGGATGCTCTGCTTTTTTCAAATCCAGCGACAGCAGATTATTTATATTCCAAGCCAAATAATAGTCATCTTCTGCTGATACTATTGCAAAAACAACAAAGTTTTGATTTGCCGGCTCCTTTATTTTTATTGTTTTTGGTTTCATTATACAGTCATAAATAAATGGTATTTTGTTAAAAATTAAATGCAAATTTAATAAAAAAATTCAACACCGAATATTTAATAAATTCAATTTTCGCAAGCGTAATTTCAACCGACAAATGCAACTTTCGGGAGATAATATTTTTCAGAATGCGAAAAAAATGCGAACTTTGCAGTTCGAAAATCAACAAATATTCAAATTATATATGTTCAAAATAATATGAAAGTAGCAGTAATTGGCGCCACAGGACTGGTAGGAACAAAAATTATTGAAGTTCTCGATGAGCGAAATTTTCCGATAAGCGAGTTAATTCCCGTAGCATCCGAAAAATCAGCAGGAAAAATAATCAGATTCAAAGATGTCGAATATAAAGTTTGCCAACTTGCCTGCGCCGTGTCGCAAAAGCCAGCGCTGGCAATATTTTCTGCAGGCGGCGAAGTATCGAAAGAATGGGCGCCGAAATTTGCTCAAACAGGCTGCAGAGTTGTGGATAATTCATCGTACTGGCGCATGGACACAACAAAAAAATTAATCATACCCGAAATAAATTCGGATGTTTTAACCGAAAACGATTATATAATTGCAAATCCTAACTGCTCTACAATACAAATGTTGCTTGTGGCAGCGCCTTTGCACAGAGCGTACACAATAAAACGTATTGTGGTTTCAACTTATCAGTCGGTAACAGGCTCAGGATACAAAGCCATGAAACAAATGCAAATCGAACGTACAGGCGGAGAATGGGGCAAATACGAAGCCGTTTATCCTTATCCTATCGACTGTAATGTTCTGCCACATATTGATTCGTTTACCGATAACGGATATACAAAAGAAGAAATGAAAATGGTGAACGAAACACATAAAATTCTTTGCAGTTCTATTGCCGTATCGCCTACAACTGTCAGAGTGCCTGTTACAGGCGGTCATTCGGAGTCGGTGAATATTGAATTTGAAAAAGATTTTGATTTGCACGATTTGGTGAACATACTTGAAAACACAAAAGGCGTAGTGGTAAAAGACGATGTTAAACACAATATATATCCCATGCCTGTACATTCTTTCGGGAAAGACGAAGTTTTTGTCGGACGGATACGCCGCGACATTTCAATAAAATCGGGAATAAATCTCTGGATAGTTGCTGATAATTTACGTAAAGGCGCTGCTACAAATGCCATACAAATTGCCGAAAAACTGCTCGAAAAAGGAATTTTGCAAAAATAAAAATATACTTCATGCCGTATAAATTTTGAGTGAAGTTATTCTGCTCAAAACATCGAAAATTCAATATCGTTTTTATTACTGTTTTATTCGTTGAATGTTAACGGAAACAATAAACATTCGGAAATTAGTCATTCCTTAAAAATAAAAAAATCAACAATAATACTACATTATTTCTATCAGTTTTGTTTTGACACAAAAGCAAGCAACACGTCATTGCGAGGAATGAAATGACGAAGCAATCCAGAAAAATAAACAGTGAAAAAATGGCAAATAATCTTCTGGATTAACTCCGTTGAGCTCCGCTGCGCTTCGGTTGCTTCGGCGTTCCGCCTCGCAATGACGAACAAAAAG
>JAIRKV010000287.1 GCA_031259935.1 Prevotellaceae bacterium
TTGCTTACCGAACGGCATATAAAATGTTCTTTTGTACGTGCAAGTTCAAGCATTTTTTCTTCTATTGCGGCTAAATCGGCTTCAACAAGATTTATATCGCCAAAGTCAACATCATAATAAAATCCGTTTTCGATGCTCGGACCAATACCGAATTTGACTTGAGGGTAAACAGATTGCAATGCTTCTGCCATAAGATGCGAAGACGAATGCCAAAATGTATGTTTGCCCTCGTCATCATCAAACTTGTGAAGTTTTATTTGTGCATCAACGTTTATCGGTCGATTCAAATCCTGCACTTTTCCGTTTACCGAAACAGAAAGAACTTCCGCAGCAAAGCGCGAACTTATACTTTGCGCTATTTCCAAACCTGTTGTACCTTCTTGATATTCGCGTATGCTATTATCAGGAAATGTAATTTTTATCATTATAATTTTCTCATTAAAAAGCCGACAAAGGTACAAATAAAATTGATATTGAAAACTAATGTGCGTGAATTAATTTTTATCATATCAGTCGAATTATGTCTAAAACGCTTTGTTTCTGCGAGTTGTTATTCATTTTGCCTGTAATTGAGAAATTTCGTGTATCTTTGCGCCTCAAAATTAAAAAATGGATTTACAGTCAGAAATTAAACGTCGTCGCACTTTTGCAGTAATAGCGCATCCCGATGCGGGAAAAACAACGTTAACCGAAAAACTTTTGCTTTTCGGCGGAGCTATTCATACTGCCGGCGCTGTACGTTCAAATAAAATTCGCAAAACGGCAACGTCCGATTTTATGGAAATCGAACGGCAGCGCGGCATTTCGGTTGCTACATCTGTAATGCAATTCGAATATCAGGGTTTGAAAATAAATATTCTTGACACGCCCGGACACGAAGATTTTGCCGAAGATACCTATCGTACGCTGACTGCCGCAGACAGCGTAATTATTGTAATCGACGGCGCTAAAGGCGTTGAAACGCAAACGTTGAAATTAATGAATGTTTGCCGAATGAGAAAAACTCCCGTTATCGTTTTTGTAAATAAACTCGACCGCGAAAGTAAAGATCCTTTTTATTTGCTCGATGAAATCGAAAAACAGTTGCAAATAAAAATTCATCCTCTTACATTTCCGATAAACATGGGAAGTGATTTCAAAGGCGTATATAATCTTTTCGACAGGAAACTGAATCTGTTTTATTCCAAAAACAAACAGACGCTTGATTTTGAAACCGTCGAATTTACCGATTTGTCATCACTCGAACTTGAAAAATATATCGGCGATGATGCCGAAAAACTTCGTAATGATGTAGAATTGCTGGATGGCGTTTACACCGAATTTAATATTGACGAATATCTTCAAGCCAAAATAGCGCCTGTATTTTTCGGAAGCGCCGTAAATAATTTCGGAATAAGAGAATTGCTCGACTGCTTTATAAAAATAGCGCCGTATCCGCAAAAGACCGTTACGGATGTGCGCGAAATTAGTCCGTTTGAAGATAAAATGACAGGATTTATATTCAAAATTCACGCAAATATGGATCCGAATCATCGCGACAGAATTGCCTTTTTGAAAATATGCTCCGGAATCTTCGAACGAAACAGAGCTTATACTCATGTTGCACTGGGAAAACAGTTAAAATTTTCGTCGCCAAATACATTTATGGCGGATAAGAAATCAGTTGTCGATTTTGCATTTCCGGGCGATATTGTAGGATTGCACGATACGGGAAATTTCAAAATCGGAGATACTCTCACCGAAGGAGAAATAATTAATTTCAAAGGCATTCCAAGTTTTTCGCCCGAAAATTTTCGCTACATCGAAAATGCCGATCCAATGAAATTCAAACAACTTGCAAAAGGTATAGATCATTTGATGGACGAAGGTGTTGCGCAACTTTTTACAAGCAAATTCAACGGACGTAAAATTATAGGAACTGTTGGCATGTTGCAGTTTGACGTTATTCAATACAGACTCGAACACGAATACGGAGCAAAATGCAAATACGAACCTTTGCATCTTTACAAAGCCTGCTGGATAAACAGCGACAATGCCGCACAACTTGACGATTTTATGAAACGCAAGTATAAAAATATGGCAACCGACAAACACGGACGCAATGTTTATCTTGCCGATACCGCATTTGCATTACAGGCTGCACAAACCAACTTCAGCGATATAAAATTTTACTTTACAAGCGAATTTCGGGCAATATCGAAACAGTTTTAAAATTTTCCGTCTGCAAATTTTGCGCAGCATTGTTATTCGTTTGTGTGTGATTCGTAAATTTAATGCTATCTTTGTCTGCACATTAATTTTGTAAAAAATCAAATTTCAGAACTGTTGAAATGAAATATAACAGCGTTCATATCGTAAAAACGGCTGATGGTTCTCATACTGTGAAAATTGCCGATATTGATGAACATTATCACTCGGTAAACGGCGCACTGTCCGAATCGTTGCATGTGTTTATAAACAACGGATTTTATTATGTTAACAAAAACAGATTCAACATACTTGAAATCGGTTTCGGCACGGGATTAAACGCAATGCTTACTTTTATGGAAGCCGAAAAATCCGACAGAATTGCAGAATATACGGCATTAGAATTGTATCCTGTTGATAAAGAAATATTTTGCAAACTTAATTACGCCGAAATATTGAATGTGGATTCAAATAAATATTTTTTGCCTTTACACACTTGCGAGTGGAACAAAAGTATTGAACTGAGCAAAAATTTTACTTTCAAAAAAATAAATATCGACCTGAATAAATACACTGATGATAAACTTTTTGATGTCATTTATTTCGATGCGTTTGCTCCCGATAAGCAAAGTGAATTGTGGAGCGAAAGAATTTTCGAAAAAATGTTTTCGATATTGAACAATGGCGGAATACTTGTTACATATTCGTCGAAAGGAGAAGTAAAACGCAGTATGCGCAGCGTCGGGTTCACAGTAAAACGCTTGCAGGGAGCAGCAGGAAAACATCACATGATACGGGCGGAAAAAATTAATAATCCCAAATTGTCCATTTAGCATTAATTCATACGAAAATTACCGTTTTGCATCGAACTAATTCGCCATAATTCTATGATTATTAGCATATTGCAAATCAAATTTTCTAATGCTGTATATTAGAATAAACAGTCTCTCCTTAATGAATAAAAAACAACAATGATGCGACATTATTCCTATCAGTTTTGTTTTGACATAAAAGTAAGCAGCACGTCATTTCATTCCTTGCAATGACATGCTGTTTTATCCGTTCACTGTGCATCATTCGGGCAAA
>JAIRKV010000203.1 GCA_031259935.1 Prevotellaceae bacterium
TTAAATATTTTTTCGCCGTTTTGCACGCCGCAATATATTTTTTCTTCGCGTTCCTTACGTACAAAATTGCCCTGTATGATAAAATAATTTTCGTTGTGCCTGATATTTTGCCTGTCGGTATTGCCAAAAAAACTTTTTGTAACAGACAAATAATATATTGCATCGAGCAAATTTGTTTTTCCTTCGCCGTTATTGCCTGTAAAGCAGTTCAAGTTTTGCGAAAACTCCAGCTCGGCATGTTCGATATTTTTAAAATTATTTACAGATATTTGTTTCAGATACATTCAAATTCTTATTTGTTGTGCGAAGGTATAAAATGTTTTCCAAAGCGTGCATTCAAAAAAAATGTTTTTGTTTGCCACTGTTCATTATTTTTATTTTTTTAGAAATTCATATTCATACACTTTCGGCTCTATTTTTTTGGCTAATATTTTTAAGGTTTCGCGAAGCGTGGCTATCAGTTCCGTATATTTTGGGTCGCTCGATTTGCTGTTCATTTTGCCTTTGGCATCGCGTCCTTGAAAATGTTCTTTTATATCATATAATGAAGCGTTTACGTTGCAGTCTTTTTGCAAATGATAATAACGCCAAAGTTCGCGTCCTGCAGCGAATACAGCTTGCGCTTCGAGCGAAAACTCTCGCTTTTCTCCTTCTTTCCAGTTGCTTTTCGATTTTGCCTTCTCTTCCGCTTCTAATTGTGTAAACAAATCCGCATAAGCATTCCGTATGATTTTTCCGCTCAAAAAACTTATCATAAAGTGGCTTTTAAATTTATATTTTGAATCAACCTCTTTTTCCGAAAACGGAATCCAGTGATTTACGCCGTATTTCGATTGAATATTATTGTTAAACAAAGTGTAGGCAAGGCAATCGTTCTGAAATTCAAAGTCGGTTTCCCATTTTTTATTAGGATAAAGAAACTGGTCGCGATCGTTGAGCCAGGTTGCAGGAATTGCCTTACGGACGGCGAAATATATCGAACAGTAAATAAGATTTTCTATAGTGATATTGAATTTAATGCTATGAGCAACAATATCTACCGCATTATGATCAATCGCTATGTAATTCTGGTTTTGAAAATCATTCCCACGTGTATTCAAAATACCAAACGTATTGTCAGAACTGGCCTTGTATTGATTTAGCCAATCATTTATGTACTTGCGTTTTTCAAAAGTATAAAATATTTTATGTCCAATATTTTTATTGTTTTTATCAAAAACATCAACTTTAATATTTTTAATTTTTGTTTTTTTGTTGGTGTCCCATATTTTAAAACCTATAGGAAACTTCCCGTTTACATTATCAAAAGTATTAGCAGGTACAATAAATGCTTTTTCCAATTTTGCCAAAAAAAAGTTTCGAAACAGAACGAAACTTGTACCTGATATTGCTTTTAACGTTGAAAATTCAGCAATTTTACAACCATTTATGTCGGCATAAATTCTTGATAAAAATTGTGCGAACAGTTCGTTTGTTGCCTTACCAATTTTTTGTTGAAATCTTTTCCTTGTTTTGTGTATTATTGCAACACCTGTTTTATTTTCTCTTTTCCCATATATTGTTGTTGCGGATGTTGCCTCCGCATACGGCGGATTGATATAAACAATCAGTTTTTTGCGTTTTGTCTCGTCTGCGATAATGTCGTAGAGTTCGTCGGGCAGTTTTCCGCCTTTCGCAACAGGCAAAAGTTCATCATTCAGAAAATCAAACTGAAAAACCTGATTTTGCCAAAGGTTGGCGCCGTTTTTTATTCGGTCGCGCATTACGTCAACGTCCTGTTTGTCGAGCGTCGAAGCCCAAAGATTATCTTTGTTTATCAGTCCGGCGAGCAGATTTCCTGTTCCTGCGCAGCAATCCCAAACAAAATATTCGTCCTGCCAATCGTCGCCAAAAACATCGGCAATATAGCGTTGCGAAAGTTCAACCCAGATTTGCGGCGTGAAAAATGACCCTTTGCGCTCGCGTACGTCTTGAGGCACAAGCAAGTCGCGCCTTTCGATTATATAATCCCAATAATCTTCGTGAGGCGGACGTTCATATTTTGCCCAAAATTGTGTGTGCGCTTTTTGATTGTCGGAAAAGGCTGTACTTTTGAAATTTTCGAAGCCTGACTCGTCTATTTTCCTGTCAAGTTCGTAGTGGTCGGTTTTCAAAAGCACAAACAGTTTTTCTTTCAATGTTTTGTTTTCGTCCGAAAGCAAATCGGCAAGATAAAAATCGCCGTCAATAATGCCTGCTTTTTTTGCTGCATTCCAATTATTTACCTGAATGGTTGGCTTAACCGTGTCAAGCCATTTGCTATAAATGCTGATAAAATTGTTTTTGTCGATTTTTATTTTTGTGGTTTTGTTCTTTCCAACAATAAAATTGTCTCGAATAAAACGCTGTAATTCCTTTTTATCTTTCTCAAAATAAAACAGAAAGGTTTCCCATGGAATATCATTGTTTATAATATTTTCTATCTGACTGTAAACCTGTCGAAACTCTTTTGTGTCGTGATTTGAAGGCGCAACGTTCCAGTTGAAATCGTTCTGGTAGAAAATATCCTGAATTTCGGAATACGGCACAAAGGCGATTTTTTCGCTGTCGTAGCAACCGAGAAACGGCGGCGGCAGTATTTTGTCGAAAGTTCGTGCCTTGCCGATTGTCAGCACAAGTTGAGCAAGCATTGCAATAATGTCGGCAGATTTTTGTTTGGCTTCAGCCCAAAGAAGATATTCGTCGTTGAAATCAACAGCGTCTTTTGGGCGTTTCAATCGGACGGCAAAGTCGATTTTTCCCAAAATCGTCGTGCAGTCAAACCTGTCGAAAAACTCGGCTGCAACAGTGTTTTTTATTTCTTCTTCGAGAATGGTTTTATTTGCCATTGTTTGTTATTTCTTTGAAAAGAATGATTGCAAAGATAATGAAATAATTGTTTCATTTGTTGTTTTTATTTCTTATTGACAATTTTGGCGTTCCTAATATGCACATAAATTATTTACAAACAACAAAATATAAATGAAAATAATGAATAAAATGTAAGGTTTCGAGCAAATATTGATTAAAATACTGCAATATTATTAACAATGTATTTTTTATAAAATATTATCTTTTTTTTCTGCGTCAAAATACTGATACTCATTTATAACATTCGGTCTGCCGTGTTATTTCAACAATTTCTCAAAAATCTTTTTGAAACTTACCTGTTCGTTGATGATTTCATATATTTTTGAGATATCAATACGTTGCTGTTCCATTGTGTCGCGATGTCGAACTGTTACGGTGTTATCTTCCAGCGTTTGATGGTCGACGGTTATGCAAAACGGCGTGCCTGTTGCATCCTGACGGCGATAGCGTTTTCCGATAGAATCTTTTTCATCGTATTGACAGTAAAAATCGCATTTTAATGTGTTCAGTATTTCACGTGCCTTTTCGGGCAATCCATCTTTTTTCAGCAAAGGCAATACTGCAAGTTTCACCGGCGCAAGTACAGGCGGAATACGAAGCACAATGCGCTGTTCGCCATCTGCCAGCTGCTCTTCGTGATATGCCGCCGATAAAATCAAAAGTACCATGCGATCGACTCCTATAGATGTTTCAATAACATAAGGAACATAACTTTCATTGGTTTCCGAATCAAAGTACTGCAATTTTTTTCCCGAATATTTTTGATGATTTCCGAGGTCAAAATCTGTTCGCGAATGTATGCCTTCGACTTCCTTGAATCCGAACGGAAAGTTAAATTCTATATCGGTTGCGGCATTGGCATAATGTGCAAGTTTTTCGTGGTCGTGAAAACGATAATTGTCATCGCCTAATCCAAGCGATTTATGCCATTTCATACGGTTTTCTTTCCATTTTTCAAACCATTTAAGTTCTTCGCCAGGACGCACAAAAAACTGCATTTCCATTTGTTCAAATTCTCTCATTCTGAATATAAATTGACGTGCAACAATTTCGTTACGAAAGGCTTTTCCTATTTGTGCAATTCCAAATGGAATTTTCATTCGTCCTGTTTTTTGAACATTCAGAAAGTTCACAAAAATTCCTTGCGCTGTTTCGGGACGCAGATAAATTGTGTTTGCGCTTTCGGCTGTCGAACCCATTTGCAATGAAAACATTAAATTGAATTGACGAACATCCGTCCAGTTGCGTGTTCCCGATATTGGACAAACAATTTCGCAATCGATTATCAACTGTTTAAGGGCATCCAAATCGTTGCCGTTCAGAGCCTCGGTCATGCGCTGCTTAATCTCGTCGATTTTGTTCAGGTTTCGTACAATATTCGGATTTGTTTCCCTGAATTTTGCTTCATCAAAATTATCTGCAAATTTTTTTCTGCCCTTTTCAACTTCTTTCTCAATTTTTTCTTCGATTTTTGCAATATGCTCTTCAAGCAGCACGTCGGCACGATAACGTTTTTTAGAATCTTTATTATCAATCAGCGGGTCGTTGAATGCTCCCGTATGCCCCGATGCTTCCCAGATGCGCGGATGCATGAATATTGCCGAATCTATGCCGACAATATTGTCGTTGAGCCTCACCATTGCTTCCCACCAGTATCGTTTTATGTTATTTTTCAGTTCGGTTCCCAGATGTCCGTAATCGTATACGGCGCTTAATCCATCATAAATTTCGCTCGACTGAAAAACAAAACCGTATTCTTTCGAGTGTGCAATAAGTTTTTTAAATAAATCTTCTTTTGTCATTTTTAATATATTTTTACTAAAACAAAACGTTTTGAATGTGCAAAGTTAGCATTAAATTTTCCAATTACACACAAACAAATAAAAATTGTTTTTGCCCTGATTGCGGGCAATACGGCATATTCGGAAAAGCAAACAAAACTTTTTTCGCCGCCAACGGAACT
>JAIRKV010000210.1 GCA_031259935.1 Prevotellaceae bacterium
CGAGTGTCTTTGCCTTTGCTTACGATGTCGATTTTATTGATAAACAATTCGTAAATTCCCATTCCGAAAATAAGCAGAACAGTCGAAAACAGATAACCGTCGATAGACGATACAAATATTGCAATTACCTGATCTATGTTTTGAGGATTAAGCGATTTTATGGAATCAACAGCAAATATCAAACCGTTGATTACTCTGATTGTACTTAAAATAAAAAGAACAACCGAAGCCGTTAAAGAACCCAGCACCGCCAGAAACGTAACAAACCGCGAACTGTAAAGAACCGCTTCAAAAAACAATACATGCATGCTTTTGTAATGCAGTATTTCGGGAAAATTGACCGATTTCCTTTTTAAATTTAAAAGCAAAGCCCTGTCTGTTTTGGTTAATTTGCCATCGTGTTGAATTTTTGCACGCAACCATTGAGCCTCGTCATCGTCAATATGTCCGGGCGAAGTATCATCATCCAGCAGATAACTCGTAATGGCATTGATGAAAAATTTTTCCCAGCCCGCATCATTATTTTTGGATGTGCAGGCATCTTTAATCTCAAAAAGGATGTTGGCATTTTCTCTGCTAATGCTGCCATCCGATAACAATATGCGAATCTGATTCACATCTTCCTTACCAATGACGCCACCGGCAAGTATTGTTTTTTTTAGTTCTTTTAATGAGTTCATTATATTTATCCGTAAAATTATATGACATATTAAAGTTTTCGCATGTTACACAGTCATTACTTTTATTGCCGATTATTCGCATTATGCTTTTGCAGTAATGATTATTTTAATGTATGCGAACACAATATTAATTACAAAGTTAGCATTAATTTTTTACCTGCACGCAAACAGATAAAAATTGTTTTTGCCCCGATTGAAGACAATGCGACATATTCGGAGAAACAAACAAAAAGTTTCGGAGAAACAGACGGAACATTCGATAAAAGTACAAAAATTTTCTGCAAGTTTGAAGTTACCGACAATTTGCAAAATTCCAATTTTTTTTTGCTATATATTTGCGCTGCGGATTGGTGCGTAGTGCACATTCAATTGACATACAACTGTTTACGATAATTGTTTCAAATTATTTATTGAAAAATACATAAAGAATTTGTACCGTTAAAAAAAAGTTGTAATTTTGAAGAAAATAAACGCTGTATGAAAAAAGATATGAAAATATTAACATTGAGTATCAAGCAAAAATATTTTGACGAGATACTCGCAGGCACGAAAAAAGTTGAAACGCGCGAAATCACGCCTTTAAACTCGCATAAGTACGGAGTGTATGTAATATATGAAGGCGACAAAGCGGTTGCCGAACTGAAAACAACAAAAGAGTTGGAAGAATATGGAAGCGAAAGTACGGCAGAAGAATTTGTATTTGAATTTGTACCCAAAAAGTACGACGCCTTAAAACTTATTACAGGCGCATACAATTTACCAAAACGCCCTTACATGATTGTAGAAGTTAAAGACGAAAATCTTTTTTGGGAAGCGGATGAAGACGGCAATCAAATAACATACGAGTTGAATAATATAACATACGTTATGACGATTATTGATTATACTTTGGGCAAAGTGCTTGAAGTACAGTTATATAAATAGTTGCTTCTTAAAAAAAGCAGATAATATATTGAATATTAATAATTTGCGAATAAAAACATTTGTGTAAAATTGCAGATTTTTGTATCAATACTGATAAAAACTCTGCAAAATAAACAGCGCTTTTTTGTTATTTATTGTTTGTAAATCGAACAGATTTTGGCATCCTGTCCCTACGGGGAGAAAATATCGGTAAAAACCACGTCCCTTTGTGCATCACGTGCGGGTTGTCGCAGATGACTTGAAAAACCGTCGCTGCTCCGCACGCAGCCTTTGGTTGCGATGAAATTTCTACCAACATTCTATCCCTACGGGATATTTTTATTGTTCGTCATTGCGAACTGCGAAACAGAAAGCAAATAAACAATAAGGTAATAAGGTTGAAATGTGTGTGTTATCTTTTGCTCTACTAAGGTTGTTTTGCATTTGAAATAAAGTGGAAATAAGGTTTTATGTGTGCTTCGGCGTTTATTTTTTTGCAATTACGGTTTATTTCTGGATTAACTCCGTTGATCTCCGCTGCGCTTCGGTTGCTTCGCTTCGCTCGCAATGACGTGTTGCTTGCTTTTGTGTCAAAACAAAACCGACAGAAATAAATAAAGACCGTAAATTTTAATCTGTCCTGTCATTGCTGATTTTTTTTATTTTTAAGGAGCGACTATATAACTTTATAAATAATTTTAGTATTAATCTTTTAAATTTTAATCGGTGTATTTTGCGAAGCGAATCGTACGGTTCGGCGATTTAATCCTGAATTTGCAGAAAAAATCCGTCATAATTTTGTTTAAACAATATAATTTTGCATAAAAAAACAAAAATCGGTTTCAAGATACCAGAAAAAACACTACTTTTATGCCATGAAACGAATGATAATAATTTTGCTGTCAATAATTTTGACGCATTTGCACTTGTCTGCGCAAACATTCAAACCCGATATTCTCGGCGGCAGGTTTGAACAGGCAACGATATCAATGCCAGCCGATTACGAAGGCGATGTGATATGCACGGTTATCAGGTCAAAGGCAAACAAAACCACAAACAGAGCGGCGCTTTATATTCACGGATTCAACGATTATTTTTTTCAGCGCGAAATGGCAGAACAGTTCAACAACAACGGATACAACTTCTACGCTGTCGACCTGCGCAAGTTCGGACGCTCGTTTCTGCCGCATCAAAGTTTGTGCAACACACGAAAAATCGAAGAATATTACGCCGATATCGATACCGCAATATCAATAATATTAAAAGAAAAAAACAATTTTATCCTGCTTTGCGGACATTCTACGGGCGGACTTACTGCAAGCCTGTACGCAAATGAAGGCAAAAGACGCTTTGCCATAAATGCTCTGTGGCTCAACAGTCCGTTTTTTGATATTAATATGAACATGATACTCAAACGTATAGGAATGCCGTTTTTATCAAGTATTGGAAGCATAAGTCCCAATATATCAGTTGCAATGGGAAATTCTCAACTTTATGGCAAAAGTTTGCACGTTAACTATCGCGGCGAATGGAACTATAATCTCAAATGGAAACTGCTGAAATCGCCAAAAATGAATTTCGGATGGATACGCGCCATATATCAGGCACAGCACAAACTGCGCAAAGGACTGGAAATTTCATGTCCCGTTCTGGTTATGCATTCCGGCAAATCGATTAAAGCCGACAAATGGAATGACGATATAATTTGCGCCGATATAGTTTTGAATATCAAAGATATTATAAAACATGCGCCGAAACTCGGCAACAACGTTACTATTCAGTCAATAAAAGACGG
>JAIRKV010000238.1 GCA_031259935.1 Prevotellaceae bacterium
AAGCAGCTCAGTCTTTCGTATCTTGTATATCCCGGCGCTTGCCACAACAGATTCCAGCATGCGCTTGGAGCAATGCATCTTATGATGCAGGCAATAGATGTTTTGCGTTCGAAAGGTTGCGAAATTACCGACGAAGAAAGCGAAGCCGCCGTTTGTGCAATTCTTTTGCACGATATAGGACATGGACCTTTCAGCCATTCGCTCGAACACGGCATAATAAGCGAAGAAGTCGGACACGAAGAAATATCGGCTATACTTATGCACGAAATAAACATGCAAATGGATGGTCGTTTATATTTGGCTATTGCCATTTTCAACAATATGTATCATAAAAAATTTTTGCATCAGCTGGTTTCGAGCCAGCTCGATGTCGACAGGCTTGATTATTTAAGCCGCGACAGTTTTTTTTCGGGTGTTGCCGAAGGAATGATTGGCTTGGAAAGAATAATAAAAATGCTTAATGTGATTGATGATGAACTTGTTGTTGAAGCCAAAGGAATTTATTCTATAGAAAAGTTTTTAATTTCGCGGCATTTAATGTACTGGCAGGTTTATCTGCATAAAACAGTGCTTGCCGCCGAAAAGATACTTGTTAACATTTTGCGGCGGGCAAAAGAACTTGCGCACAAAGGTGAAAATCTTTTCGCTACGCCTGCTTTGCGGTTCTTTTTAAATAATGACATAACGCTTGACGAATTCAGAAAATATTTCGACAGCGAATTACCGCTCAATCATTTTGTAAATCTCACCGACTGTGATGTGGAATCTGCTATTAAAGTATGGCGTTCGCATAAAGATTTTGTATTGTCGCAACTTTGCAAAATGCTGATAAATCGCAAACTTTTTCGTTGCCGTATTTCCGAAATACCTTTCAAGTCAGAATATATCGAAACAATACGAAAAAACACACAATCGACTTTGTGCATAAGCAATGAAGATATTGATTATTTTGTAAGCCACGAAACCGTTTCAACAAAAGCATATACGCCCAGAAGCGAAAATATAAAAATTCTTTATCCCAACGGAGAACTTGTTGATATTGCAAACGTTTCGGCAATACTCACGGCTGCCGTTTTTGCCGCTCCTACAACAAAATACGCTCTGTGCTATTGTAAAAATAATTTATAAGTTCCAAAACAGTCTGATTCAATCTTATAATTTTGTAATAATCCGCATTTCGAGAATAAATATTTTTCATAAATTTGCTTTTATTTCTTAATTTATATACCTTTACAACGCAATAAACAGAAATTATTATGACAACAACCGGTAAAAATACGATTAAAACATGGCAAAAACTTGTGCTTTTTACAGGCGCAAGTATTTTGCTTGTACTTTCATTGCCACACAAGTCGGCTTTTCATTACGAATTTCAAAAAGGCAAACAGTGGATGTCGGAAGATATTATCAGTCCGTTTGATTTTCCGATATACAAAACATCTGAAGAACTGTCTGTCGATCGCAACAAAATAATGCAAACATACAAACCATACTTTCAATACGATGCATCTGTCGAACAACAGCAGTTAAGCATGTTTTCGGCAAATCTTGAAGTACAGATAGAACAAAAATACAATTACGAAAAAAACATCCTGCTGAATTTGCTGAAAGATGCATATCGGCGATATATAGTACAAAAAAACGATATTCCTCAAATATTTACAAATCGCCGACAGCTTGTAATATCTGTTATCAAAAACAATATTTATGAAGATTATCCCCTCGCCGAAATTTTTACTCCCGAAGAGGCATACAAACATATTTCTTCGGAATTTGCCAACAGAACAAGCGTTGCCGTACTGCAATATATATTTTCAAAAATTGACATAAGCAATTATATAAAAACGAATATTTCGTTTGATGAAATTGTAACAAATAAAATTAAAGACCAGCTTATCGAAAATATTTCGATAACAAAAGGTATAGTGCAAGCCGGTACGAAATTGATTGCCAAAGGCGAAACGGTAAATTCGAAAAACATCGAAATTCTCGAATCGTTTAAGAAGGAATACATGAACGGCGAAGGATTTTTTGGCAGTTTTTGGCTTGTGCTTGCCGGACAAATTTTGCTTGTATTTATATGTTTGTTTCAACTTTATTTGATGTTGAGCTGGTATCAACCCGAGATATTTAATCGCACTCAAAATATTGCTTTTATACTTCTGCTGGTTATTGTTGCGGTTTTCGGTTCGATGCAGGTAATAAAATCAGGCATAAACATTTATCTTGTTCCGCTTACCGTAGTTCCGATATACATAGGTACGTTTTTTCGTTCGCGCACGGCAATATTCATATACATGACAATTATAATGCTTATATTTATTTACGCTCCCAACAGTTTCGAATTTGCCTTTGTGTCGCTTGCGGCAGGTATTATATCGGTTTCGCAGTTTCGCACATGGTATCGGCGCGGACGTTTGTTTATTGCAATAGGATTGATATTTCTGTTTTATGGACTGTCGTATGTTACCGTTTGTTTAATAAAAGATGGAACGTTTGAAAGCATAGATTTGAAAATATTATTGATATTCGGAATAAATGCAATATTTGTACTGTTTGGCTGTCAACTGATTTATGTGTTTGAGAAAATTTTCGGATTTCTGTCGAACAGCACGCTCATGGAACTTTCGGATACAAATCGGATACTGCTGCGTCAATTAGCCGAAAAAGCGCCCGGAACGTTTCAACATTCGATGCAGGTTGCAAATCTTGCCGAAGAAGTTATGCGACAAATCAACGGCGAAACTTTGCTTGTGCGAGTCGGCGCTTTATATCACGATATAGGAAAAATTATGAACCCTGAATATTTTATAGAAAATCAACAGTTGGCAGGGCGCTCGCTGCACGAAAACATGAAATCCGAAGAAAGTGCAAAAATCATTATCAAACATGTTGAAGATGGTATTGCGCTTGCAAAAAAATATAATCTTCCAAACAAAATCATTGATTTTATCAGAACTCATCATGCTACATCAAGCACTCGTTATTTTTTGTCGAAATATAAGGAACAGCATCCCGATGCAACCGATTTTTCGTCATTTGCGTATCCGGGACCAAATCCCTTTTACAAAGAACTTGCCGTACTTATGATGGCTGATTCTGTCGAAGCGGCTTCACGAAGTTTACAGACAGTAACACCCGAAACAATAAACGATATGGTTGAAAATATAATAAATTATCAGGTTTCAAACGGATATTTCAACGATTCGGATTTAACGTTCAACGAATTATCGCTTGCAAAAGAAATATTCAAGTCGAAATTGAAAAACATATATCATGCACGGATAGAATATCCTAAACAGATATAATCCGTTGCTCCTTAAAAATTTTATAATTACGGGATTATTCATTATATTTAAATCTGTTTAAAGTTTTTCAGGGCTTAAACTATTTCTATTCGGTTATTTCTTCTACAATATTATCATCAACATACCACAAAAAACCGCTGATATTTTTATAGTTCATTTCTTTCATCAGGCGCATGTATTCTACCATTTGGGCGTTGTAGATTATGTTTTGCCTGCCGAATTTGAAGTCAACAATTATTGTATTTTCATCGTCAAGCATCACTCTGTCGGGACGTTTTGTGATAATTTCGCCCTTATCGTTTTTGGTAATAATTGCACATTCGGTAAAAAGTTTGTACGTTCCGGAATACCAGCGTTCTACCTGCGATTTTGCAATTGCATCAACAACAAAATTCTTTAATTCCTGTTTGCTGTTTTGCTGTATGATTCCATCAAATTGAAATTTATCGACGGCTGCATTTATGTCATTTTGGGTTTTTATTTCGGCAAAGAGGCGGTGCAAAAGTTTGCCTCTGTTCACGGGAACCATATTATATGCGGCTTCATCTTCGCTGTTGTCGGCGAATGCGCGCGCCGAATCGGACTGTATAAATTCGGCGCTGTAACTGTTAGAAACAAACGGAACCGACAAAGATTGAGGCTGCATGTTGAATTTGTTTTCGCTTGTTGCGACGGCGGCAGTTGTTGTTGCAACAATTTCTCCGCACATGAAATTTTCACTGTTCAAGGCAGAATATATTACGCTCGAAACATTGTTTTTTCTGTTGGTTGTTTCCTCTCTGGCAAGTATTATCAAATTGTTTTTTGCCCGTGTTGCTGCAACGTATAAAATGTTGATATTATCGACGTATAATTGCATGGTTTCGTTTTTATATTCGGTGTAAAACATGGAATTTCTGGCTTTGCCTGTGTATTTTATCGGAATAAGACCTGTTTCGGCAAAGGGTTCTGCGCATGTTTCGCACCAGATGTAATTACTGCCTTCTGCGCCTAATGTCCAATCGCAAAACGGAATAATTACAGAATGAAATTCCAGTCCTTTTGCTTCGTGTACGGTCATTATTTTTATTCCATCCAGTTCGCCGCTTATTTCAATGGTTGCTTTAAACATAGTTGTTTCCCAGTATTCTACGAATCTCAAAATATCCGACACTTCCGAATTTAAATATTCGCTTGTTTCGTCTAAAAACGAAAACATGTATTCGGCATTCTCGTCAAGTTTTTTCAAATCGAAAATCAGATAAATTTTTTCAATCAGTTCGTACAAAGGAATTAATTTAAGCGTGTCTGCCGTTTTTACAAATTCTTCGGGCAGCAGACGGTTTATTTCGCCGCTGAATATTTCATGACCTGTAATATCGTTTCCTGTAATATTTTTTTGATAATGAAATGCCAGATCGGCTTTGGCAACAGTATTTTCGGCATTTGCCAAAATGCGCAGGGCATTTATAATCATATTAACTGCCACAGACGAATTAAGATTAAATGTTTTGCTCGAAACCAGACTGTAACAGTAATTTTTGTCGGGATTTTCCTGTCGGTATTTTTCAAAATAACAGGCAATTTGTTTTGTGTGCTCGTTTTTACGTACAAGAATTGCAATATCCGAAGATTTTACTCCGGCTGCCTGCAGCATTTCAACATTATCAATTAAGCGTTTGAAAACATCTTCTTCGTAATCTGATTTTTCCAAAAATTCTACCGACACAAATCCCGAAACATTACGTTTACATTCCTGCCGTATATCGGCATAGGCTTTTTTCAAATCATCACAGTCTTCGCCATATTCGTACAAGTATTCGCATTGCAGAATATCAACAATTTTCGGAAACAGATTATTGTTGAATTCAACTATTTCCCTTGCGCTGCGCCACGAATTGTCAAGTGTTTTTACAACAGGATTGAAATGATGAAGTTTTTTGTTTTCTTCGATTTTGTTAAGAATTTGCCAGTTTCCGTTTCGCCATCTGTAGATAGCCTGCTTGACGTCGCCAACGATTAAACTGCTGTAACCCTGCGACAGACATTCGATTAGCAGCGGCTCAAAATTTTCCCACTGTAATTGAGATGTGTCCTGAAACTCGTCTATCATTATATGCCGTATTGCCGTTCCCGTTTTTTCAAAAATAAAGGATGCGTCGCTGTTTTCCGTCATTTTATGTAACAGAACAGATGTGTCGGAAAGCAAAAAAATATTATTGTCGGTGCAGTATTCGCGTATGTGTTTGAAAATATCGTTTAAAAGTCCAAGGCTGTCGATATTGTCGAGTACCAGATTGCAGGAATTTACATTTTTTGCCGATTCCGTACGCTGCAATTCTGCCTGATTCAGCAACGAAATCAGCGTGTTTGCGGCGAGGGCGGTAATTTGCAGCATTTTTGTTTTGTTTCGACACCATTTTTCGGCATCTTCCGCACAGTTTCTGACGTAGGTGTTAAAACAGCTGTCGTCAGTAAACCTGCCGCCGGCAAGTTTGGTAAAATATCCGTAAACGCCTCTGTCGGTATGTGAAATATCTTCAACCGTAATATCGTTTTTTTGCATGATTTCGAAAAACCTGACGGCATATTCTTTCATCTTTTCGTTTTCATGTTCAATAATTTTATTCAGTTTTGTTTTGAATAAACGCAAAAAGTCTTTTTCGCTGAAGCGCCTGTATACTTCGTCCTGACGTGATTTGAATTTTTCGGAAATAATGCTGTTATAAAATTTTTCAATGTCATCAACAATTTTCCAGCTTTTGTTTTCTTCTGTTTTATGCCGTACAAATTCACGCAGCCATTGAAGCAGGGCGGCGTTTTCTCCGGCATTTTCGATCATCATTTCAATTGCATGTTTCAGTATTTCGCCGTCGTTCAGGCTGATGCTGAAACCTGTGCCTGTTCCAAGTTCTTTGGTCATGTTGCGCAAAACCGTCTGAAAAAAACTGTCGATAGTTTCAATGCTGAATTTGCCGTAGTCGTGCAATATCAGCGTCAGCGCCAATGCCGCCCGACTGCATACGTCCGCCTCCGATTTCCGGGTTTCATCGCAAACAGTCTGCAAATACCGCCGTGATTCGTCGAGTTTTTTCGCCAGCCCGTAAAGTTCGCCGATAATTCTGGCTTTCATTTCGGCGGTTGCCCTGTTCGTAAATGTTACTGCCAGAATATTCCTGTACGCCTTCGGATTTTCTATCAATAATTTAATATATTCAACAGATAATCGAAAAGTTTTTCCCGAACCGGCCGACGCTTTATAAATTACAAGTTCTGATTTCATTTTGTTCCGCCTGTTTTAAATAATTCGCATATTGATGCAAAGATATTATTAAATATTTAA
>JAIRKV010000296.1 GCA_031259935.1 Prevotellaceae bacterium
ATTTTTAAAATATTTTAAAAATATGGAGTTGTATTAGTAAATAATTATTTAACTTTGCAAAGATAATTTGTATTATAATATAAATTATAAGTTATAAATATGAGTAATAAAAGATAAAAATATATGAAATTGATGCAGTAAAAATAAAAATTTATGCAAATTATAACACATAATCCTTATAGAATACTTGGCATTCCTGTTGGCGCAACTGCCAGAGAAAAAGAACGACAGGCAAGAAAGTTGAAGCAATATCTTGAAGCAGAGCAAGAACCGCCGCAGGATGATTACTCGTTTCCGATTCTTGGCGCAATAAACAGAACCGTCGAAAGCATTGCCGAAGCAGCCTCGAAACTTAATCTTGACAGCGACAAAATGAATGCCGCTCTGTTCTGGTTCTGGAAAGGAAATGACATTACCGACGAACCTGCTTTTGAAGCGCTGAAAGAAGATGATATAAACACGTCTGCAAACATTTGGACTAAACTTACCGAAACGGGAGAAGTAACAAAGCAAAACGCTTCGGCATTTCAAAATTTATCAACCCTGTGCTTATCGGATGTTTCGGACACTTCAAAACTAAAACAGGGAATATGCCTGAAATTGAAATTCCTTGAAAGCGATTTTGCAATGGATTTTAAAGAAACGGCGGCAGACATAACTTTAAAAACAACAAAAAAGGAATTACAATTTGCTTTTCTTACTGCAATTTATGCAGAACTGGAAAAAACAAATAAAGACGCATTTGCACTATTATTAAAAATCATAGATCCGATAGAATTTCGGGCAAAACAGGATTTTGTAAAAGAAATTATTCAAAAACCGATTAATGCAATTCAGTCAAGAATCAATGCAACAACAGAAAAACTAAAAAACGACGAAAAGGATCCAATAAAACTGGGTAATACCCTGTACAAAGAAACCGCCGCAGACATAGCGCAACTGAGATATGCTCGAAAAGCAAACCGTATGGCTTTCACTTCAATTTCAGACCGTCTTGCCAATATAATCCTCGACTGTGCAATATTCTATGTAAATTATTGGCAAAGTAGAGATGATGCGCCTGAAAATTATAATAATAATGCGTTGAATCTGGCAAAAAAAGCGCAATCTCTGGCGGCAGGAACGGTTACTAAACAGCGTTATAAAGAAAATATTGAAATAATAAGCCAAAATCACATATATGGAATGTATATTATTGTTAACGTATTGAAAACAATAAAAGATGCTTATATGAATTTAGCATGGAATCAACACCTTGATATGTCAGATGTAAAAAGAATGATCAGGCAGGATATTACAGACGAAAGGATTGTAAAACTTGCCGTTTCCGGTAATGATGATGCGATAGATGAATTTTATGGTTTGCTTCAATATCTTATTTTTAACTGCAATTTCTCATCGAATACCACGTCATTACTTTCTAAAATCAAACAAACTTTTTATCATGCTTTGCCGCAAAATTCAAAATTGAAAAAAGAAATCAATAAAGAATTAGAACAGAAGAAACTAAGAAAAAAAGAAAAACAAGAACAAAGAATTATAAAAACCTGTATTTGGAGCATTTGTATCGCAAGCATCGTTACAAGTTTTTGGGTTTTTGCAAGAGGAATCGACAATTTGATAGCATTCATAGCTATATTTGGTGTGGCAATAACATTAAGCAGTGCTTCCAATCATAAATTACTGAAAAAAATAAAACCTAAAACTTGGATTGTTACGACTTGCATAATTGTAGGCGCTCTTGCTTCGGTCTGTGTTATCTGTCATATGATAAAACAGAATAAAGAATGGCAATTGTACATTAGCGCCATAGAAACAAATTCGGAAATAGCATGTAACGAATACTTGAAAACATACACAAATAAAGGAAAATATCAAGATAAAATACTTGAAAAACTTGAAGATATTACATGGGAAGAAGCGCTAAAATCGGGCAAATACGATGATTATTTGGAAAAATATCCTTACGGCAAATATATCACAGAACTTGACGATATTATATGGGAAAAAACGAAAGAAACAAACAAAAAGGAAAAATACGATGATTATCTGAAAAAATTTCCTAATGGCAAACATAGATATCTTGCCGAACTGTTTTTTTGGAATACAGACAGCAAAGCATGGAACGAGGCACGCAAACAAAATACCTCTGTCGCTTATAAAAAATATTTGAAACTTTATCCTAATGGAAATCACGTAAAACAGGCAGAAAAACTGCTTATTGACATGGAAGTTGATGAAATTGTTAAAGGAAAAACTTACTGGGCGCCATCTCCGATGAAAACAGATTACGAATACAGCAATTATTCAACAGTATATACATATAACGCAACACCTTATATGTTAACCTTACTGTACAGCGGAACAGAAAGTAAAAAATTTAAAATCCCTTCCAATCAAAAAAAATCCATATCATTAAAAAACGGCAAGTACAGAATTGTAGTATCTATTTATGATAATGATAACGACTATTACTATATTACAACGAAAACGTTGTTGGGAGGAGAATATGAACATAATTTACAATTACAATAAAATAATGAATAAAAATGAAACGAATAATTTTACTATTGAATGTTTTGTTAATGTCGCTGATGGTATTTGCGCAAACGCCTGACAGCCTTGTTATTCAACAGTTGCAACAAAACGTCAAGCAACTGAAAACGGATTTGAGAAAGCAGAAAACAGATTTTTCGAAACAACTTTCATCTATTAACGATAGCGTTACAAATTTGCAATCGAAAATCGAAAATCAGCAACAAACTGTCGCCACTCTTTCCGACAGTCTGGAAGTGAAAATTTCCGATACACAAACAAATGCGACACAACAAGTACAAAGCATGCGGGAAAAAATAAACAGAAACACTTTGTACTGGATTATCGCCGTTTCGATTATCGCCTTGCTTTCGGCGCTGTTATTCTTTTTACTTTACAAAAAACAGGAAAAAAACAGAACAGACATTATAGGGCAACTTGAAAAGACAATATCGACGGTAGAAGAACAACTGATAAAAGAATTTGCAAAACAGGCGGAAGTTATGGACTCATTGCTGAAAACTTTGCGGGAATTACCCGTAACGGCTGCAAATGGCGAACTCGACCACTCATTGGCATTAAAACTTGCCGATGAAATTACGCTCATGGAGCGCAATATCTCGCTTATGGACAGCAATACCAGAGGTTTGAAACAATTAAACCGTTCTATCGGAAAACTCAAGGATAATTTGGCTGCCAATGGCTACGAAATTCCCGAATTGCTGAGAAAACCGTACAACGAAGGTATGAAAGTTATTGTTATCAATTCAATTTACGATGAAACCCTTCAAAAAGACGAAAAAGTAATTTCTAAAATAGTGAAACCGCAGGTCAATTACAAAGATAAGATGATACAGGCGGCACAAATAGAATTAAA
>JAIRKV010000298.1 GCA_031259935.1 Prevotellaceae bacterium
AATTTAAAGATTTAAAAATTTAAAGATTACAGACAGAAGCAAACAAAAAAGCACGTCATTGTGAGGAATGAAATGACGAAGCAATCCAGAAAAAAGAACAGAGAAAAAATGGCAAATAATCTTCCGTATTAACTTCGTTGAGTTTTGCTGCGCTTCTGGATTGCTTCGGGCTAACGCCCTCGCAATGACGTGCTGCTTGCTTTTATGTCAAAATAAAACTGATAGAAATAATGTCGTATTATTGCTGATTTTTTTATTTATAAGGAGCGACTAATTCGATTTTTGCAGGCATGTTTTAATCATACAGACAGAAGAAATTTAAATTCGGCATATTTCTTCCGTAAATCGAATTTTGTTTCCGCAATTACGGACAAACGGAACATCGTTGCAAACCAAGTAAAGCAGGGCGAAGCGGAGTGCAACGATTTAATATAATGGATAATTTTTTTCATTTGTACGTACTTGAAAAATTTAATGTTACCTTTGTACCAAATTACTGAAATAATATCATTTTTATTTTATGAACGAAGACAGAATAATTCTCAAACTGGAAGGTATAAAACAAAAATTTGAGGAAACAGGTTTGCAAATTACCGACCCTGATGTCATTGCCGATATGAAAAAGTTTATCGAACTGAACCGGGAATACCGTTATTTGGAACCTGTTGTTTTATCTTTTGACAAATATAAATTAACTGTTGCAAATATAGAATCGGCAAAGGAACTTCTCAAAACCGAAAAAGATGCTGAAATGTGCCAAATGGCTGTTGCCGAAATAGAAAATCTGGAAAAACAAAGAGCAGCCATTGAAGAAGAATTGAAAATATTGCTTATACCCAAAGATCCTCAAGATGACAGAAACGCAATACTTGAAATACGCGCAGGAACAGGAGGAAATGAAGCATCAATATTTGCAGGCGATTTGTTGAGAATGTATGCAAAATTTATTGAAACAAAAGGTTGGCAAATTGAAATCACAAATATATCGGAAGGAACGGCAGGCGGTTTCAAAGAAGTAGTGGCAAAAGTTACAGGTTCGGGAGTATATGGAATTTTGAAATACGAATCAGGAGTACATCGCGTACAGCGAGTACCGCAAACCGAAACGCAGGGACGAATTCATACATCGGCTGCATCTGTTGCCGTTTTGCCCGAAGCCGAAGAATTTGATATAGAACTCAACGAAAAAGATATTCGCAAGGATATATTTTGTGCGTCCGGTCCCGGCGGGCAATCGGTAAATACAACTTATTCGGCGATTCGCCTGACTCACATTCCTACAGGAATTGTTGTACAGTGTCAGGATGAAAAATCGCAAATGAAAAATTATTCCAAAGCTCTTTCCGAACTTCGTACTCGAATTTACAGCATGGAATATCAAAAATATATCGACGAAATAGCAAGCAAACGCAAAACAATGGTTTCAACAGGCGACCGTTCGGCAAAGATTCGTACCTACAATTATCCTCAAAGTCGAGTTACCGACCACCGCATAAACTATACCGTTCATAATCTTCCTGCATTTATGAATGGCGATATTTTGGAAATCATAGAACAATTGCAACTAGCTGAAAATGCAGAACGCCTGCAAGAAAGCGAATTTTAAACAGGATTGGCATTTAATAAAATATTGCATTAGGAAGATAAAACCGATTATTTTTTAATACTGTATACTGCTCCCCGATATTCATTTCCGTTTGCATCTTTTGCATAATAATAATATATACCCGGAGATACTGTTTGTCCTTTATATTTTCCATCCCAGCCATTATTACCTCGAAACAAACAGACACCCCATCTGTTGAATATGTATAAGTCATAATTTTCACCGAAAACATCATTAATTCCATCCCTGTCATGTGGCGTGAATGCATTCGGTAATCGTTCTTGCAGGTGTTTAATTTCCAATGTTCCATTTATATATTTCATTGTATAATTATCTGCTTCGGCTCCGCTGATTGTTATAAGGTATTTTCCTGCAACGTCTGTGTTGGCAGCAGAACATGATATTATCGGAAACTTCGTCAGAACGGTAGAATCTTCTCCATATACAAATCCGCTGCATTTGTATCCCAACGCAGGAAAAGCATCTCCTGCATAGATAATGTAATCTGTGGCTTTAACAGTTAAGTCGGCGGGATTTATTACAACATTTACCGCTGTGCGTGCGCTTTCGCAGTTTGTCGCAGTGTTTTTCGCTGTCGCATAACACGTTGTTGTACCGACTGTACTGCAGCTTGGAGCCGTCGTTGTTGTGTTGCCGTTTAATGCAGTGTACCAGACTATCGTTTCTCCTGCGCCTGCCGTTGCTTCTGCTGTATGTGTAGCGCCGTCATAACATACCGTTATATTGCCGGCTATCGGTGCATTTGGCAATTGATTTACTGTTACTGTTGCTTTTACACGACTGCTTTCTGTTCTTGCAACCGTTTGAGATACATAATAATCTGTAGTATGTGCAGGAGATACCGTATAACTGTTTCCTGTGTGAAGTAACATGCCATCTGTCTGGCTGTCATACCATTTGAATATTGCGTCCGATTCTCCGCTTGCTTTCAGTGTTGCCGAATCGCCGGCACATATTGCAGTATCCGAAGGCGAAACTTCTATTGCGCATGTGTGAATAACTGTGATTGTATATGATTTTGTCGAATTAGTCGGTGATTTAACAGTAATGGTGATATTATTTGAACCACATGATAATGAATGTGAGCCTGTGCCGACAGGAATGGTTGAATTCGGATGTGACGGCGTTGCATATACGGTAACGGATGAAACATTTGATGGTGCAGTTACGGTATAAGATGCAATATCCGTATGAAATACAGGTGAAAGAGTTCCCTCGCTTACGTTTAAGCATTTCAATCCAGGAACAAAATAATCCGAATATCTTGATACGGCATGTTTCGACTGGCGCAACGTCAAGGCATTGTTGGCATAAGTTGCATCGCCTATATTAACTCCATTGTGAACCATATCGGGGTCAGAAAAAAAAGCAATTCGCGGAGCGTCATTTCTGTCAGTAAAATAGATGCCGCTTTCATAAGTCATTATGGTGGAATACCAGTTTGAAGATATATCCTGTCCACGGTAACCCGAAGAATATGAAAACAGTCCGGGTCCGGATTGGACATTTTGTTGCCAGTGATGACCGCATCCCATATTATGTCCCATTTCGTGTACCATTGTATAAGTCCACGAAGTTTGCTGTACTCTCGACAGTCCGAAACCATAGATAGGATAGCCATATCCCGGTATATTGCCATTTAACAGCCAAGCCACGCCGCCTGTAAAACTTACTTGAGGAATGAGCATTACCAAATCGGCTTTATACTGATAACGAAGACTGTGTACTTCGTCCATATAACCATCATTTGTTTTAGTCAGATTGTATAAATCCTGATTGGAATCAACTTCAGTATAATCGGTTTTATGTTTATAAGCCAAAGTGAAAGTAATGTTTGTCAAAGAATTTACCATTGCTTCATTATTTTTTTGCATTGCCTGATTAATCAGGTCGTGAATATCGCTTACCCGCCAGTCGCCGAGCGCCCACTGCTCGGCATTGTCAGTATATACAATCATTACATTAACTGTTATCGAATCTGATATATTGTCGGGAGGAAAGGTGCGATCGCCTGCATCGGATGCAATATCACCGTAAGATGCCGTATTTGCATGTTCGGATATATTATTCATGTGTTCCGAATGTTCCGTTTCGGGTAAATCAATATCTGCACAGCCTAATTCATATTTTTTCAATTCCGACATTTTACAGCGCGTCAAATAACTTTTGCCGTTTTTTGTTGCAACAAAAAACTGTTCGTCCTGTTGAGGAAGATCGGCAGAAATTGATATTCCCTTTTCCGAAATTGAAATATAGCAATATCCAAAATCGGTATCAAGTATTTTTGCGGTTATTCCTTTTATTCCATCGTAATCAACGGTTACCTTTTGAACGACAGCCCTGTATTTTTTACTGTCGAAAAAATCAAGCAGTAATATATCGCCCTGATTTTTTGATGTAAAGTTTTTTAATTGTGGATTATATTCGAAAAGTCGAAAAGTTTCAACTTCTTTCGGAAAAACATTTTTTAGCGAAGGCTGATTTTCCTGTTTAAGAAGATTTTGAAGACTGTTTTCATTATTGATGTTAATAATCTGTCCGTTTTGAGCGTTCAAAAAATCTGCTGCCGAAACGATACAGATAAAAGTTAAAAATAATCTTACCGTAAAACGATGCAACATGTGCTTTACAATATTTTTCATAATTTGTGTTTTATTTATTTCTGTTGCTGATTAAAATATATATCAATCTTTATATTACAAAATAAACAAATAGCATAGTCTCACAGAAAAACAGAGAATTAAGCATATCGAATTTCGCAATAACATGGTATTTGTTTTTGTAAATTTCGGGTAAAGGTAATCAAAATTTTATTTTTACGTCAATTAATGCTGATATATTCGGCAAATTCAACAAGTTTTCAAAGTTACAGGCAAACAGTTATCAAAAACTAAAAGGCTGCCTTTTATTGAACAGCCTTTTTCATTATTTGTCCGTTAATCATTTTATAATCCCAATTTGTTTTTTATGTTTTCAGGAATTGCATTTTTGTTTATCAAAATGTTCATGGTTTTGTAGCGAACATAGTTTTCGGAAACATAAAAGAATCCTGCATATTCGCTGCCTTCTGTTCCCCATGAATTTTTCACTTTGTAAAATTTTGTGCCGTTCTGGTCTTTCGCAATTCCTGTGATATGCATACCGTGGTCGTCGGTAGTTTCGTAATTGTCGAATGCTTCCTGCCGCAGTTCCTGAGTAATTTTAAGTTCGGTAATCGGTTTGTCGAGTTTGAGAATTTCTGTTTCACGTTCGGTTTTACTTAAATTTTCCCAGCGATCGCGGTCTGTTCCGCTCAAAGTGCTTACTTCCAAATCGGGTACAACGGCAACTCCTTTTTTATATTGAAATCCTTTTTCGCTGACATCCGATCCCCATGCTACCGTGTAACCCTGTTCTATGCTGTTGTCGATAATTTCTATCAATTCATCTATTGTAACATTATAGTTCAGTCCCCAGATATAATTGTCGGGAATTTCAATAATAAAAGGTTTGTAAAACGGATGATGTGTATAAGATGTTATTCCAACATAATCGTCCATATTCAGTCCCAACGACTGTGCGAATGATTTTGGAGTGTACCGATTGCCTTTGTATGTAAACTGTTCGGGATAATTTCCGTAATATGCATCAAGTATTCCGTTAAATCCTTTTTTCCACGCTTTGGTAAGTTTTCGTCCTTTTATTACCGCATCCACGTATGCTTTGGTTACGCGGTCGAGTTCGCTGTGGTCGTGTATTGTTCCGCCGTAATTTATTCCGTTGTAAACTTCTTCGGGAACAATTCCTGCCGTGCGCAATGTTTCCATAACATCTTCAAACGAGCCACCGCCGGCAAAATTTATTGTTCCGTGCAAACGGACATATTTGTCTGCCTTTTTTTCATAATTGTCTCGTGATACAAACATTTCCGACAGGTCGTATTCGCCTTTGCCCAAACGTAGCAATTCGGATTCGATGAACGACAGCGCCGAAAAACTCCAGCAGGTACCGCTGCGGCTTTGATTTTTTACAGGAGTATATTTCAATTCCTTTACTACGGTAAACTTATAGCCTGTTGCAGGCTTCTTTTCTTCGGCTTTTTTTTCCTGCGCCAAAGCGCTAAAACCAATTGCCATTATGATGGCTGCAAAAAATAACTTTTTCATTTTATTCATTTTTTATTGTTTTATATAATAATCTGTTTTGTATTAAACTTCTATCAACTCATAATTAACGGTTCCCAGTCCTATTTTTTCGGCATGCTGTAATCCTGCAAACCAGTTGGCATTCGGGTGTATAAGTTTAAATTTATCTTCGCCCGTCATATCGTGGTTGTGTTTTTTGTGAAGAGCGCTGTAAATATTTACTGGAGCCTTTTTCACCAGGTCGGCACAAGCCATGTCAAGCGCTACGAGGTCGAATGATGCTGCAATGCCAATATCGGCAACTATTGCAACATCGTTATGATTCCAGCAATCGCATTCGGGCGAAACGTTCATTATAAAATTTACATGAAAATTGGGTTTGCCGTCTAATACTGCTTTTGAATATTCGGCAATTTTGCAGTTCATGCGTTCCGAAGTTTCGCTGGTTGCAAGTACTGCCGATTCGTACTGGCAAAGCGCAACGCACTGTCCGCAGCCTGTGCATTTATGATAATCGATTACGGCGCATCGGTTAATAAGTTTTATGGCATCGTGAGCGCAATGTTTCACGCATACGCCGCAGGCTTTGCATTTCTGTTCCACGATTTTGGGTTGGGATGTCGAATGCAGTTCAAGTTTTCCGCCTACGCTTGCGCTTCCCATGCCTGTATTTTTCAGCGCTCCGCCAAATCCTGCCTGTTCGTGTCCTTTGAAATGGTTCATACTGATAAAAATATCGGCATCGGCAATTGCCGTACCTATTTTTGGAGATTTACAATATTCGCCGTCGAGTTTTATTTCACGATAATCAGTTCCTTTCAACCCGTCGGCAATTATAACGTTGCAATGCGTGGCAACAGGATTGAATCCATTTTCCATTGCGGCTTTCAAATGGTCGATTGCATTTGAGCGACCTCCAGAATATAAAGTATTAGAATCAGTAAGGAATGGTTTTGCACCAAGTTGTTTAAGTATTTTTATCAATCTGGCTGCATAATTTGGTCGTATGTAAGCAAGATTTCCCGGTT
>JAIRKV010000045.1 GCA_031259935.1 Prevotellaceae bacterium
ACTGTGCAGCGTTCGTTCCGATGTTTCGGAATGTTTCCCGCACTGTGCAGCGTTCGTTCCGCCGTTTCGGAATATTTCCTGCACTGTGTAACTTCCCCCAACCTCACGGTTTTCCAATCGCCATTCAGACAATTTTGCAGCGTTTTTTGCCGTGCTAATTTTGTTAATTGGTCGCTCCTTAATAAGTGGTGAAATCATTTATTATAAAAAAGTTATAAATACAAATGACATTTAATAATTTAAAGATTTAAGGAATTTAAAATTAAAAGGACGTCATTGCGAGCGAAGCGAAGCAATCCAGAAAAAAACACAAAGCACAGGTCTGGATTGCTTCGGGCTAACGCCCTCGCAATGACGAATACAAACCTTATTTCCACCTTATTTCAAAAACAAAACAACCTTAGTAGAGCAAAAATAACTCACACCCGCCAACTTTATTACCTTATTTTCATTGGTTTTTTATTATTTCTGGATTAACTCCGTTGAGCTCCGCTGCGCTTCGGTTGCTTCGTCGCTACGCTCCTCGCAATGACGTGTTGCTTGCTTTTATGTCAAAACAAAACCGACAGAAATAATGTCGTATTATTGCTGATTTTTTATTTTTAAGGAGCGCCTAAATATTTAATAATTTAAAGATTTTAAGAACATAATAACAGAGTGTTCGGTAAGGACAGTAATGATGCTGTCGGTTATATTTCCTTTTTTTGCCAGTTACCTTTTTTGAGGTAGTAATATCCTGATGCGCCAATCAGTATCCAGTATACAAATTCCGACAGCCATACGATTTCCGTTGTTGACGGATGTACAATTGCCGTATAATAAATATATGATATGTAAAAAAACATTGTTACAAATTCAATCAGAAATGCCGTGCGCGTGTTGCCTGTGCCCGAAACCGAATTGAAAATCACATTGCCGGCAGCGCAAAATGTCATTGCTATCGACACAACCCGTATCACAGGCACGCTTGCTTTTATCAAATCGACGTCGTCGGTATAAATTTGAATTACAAGTTCGGGCATGGCAAGTGTAAATATCATAAAGGGGGCAACTGCCATCAGCGTTATTTTTATCATTCGGTTGATAAACGGCAGCACTTCGTTTTTACGTCCTGCGCCGATGAGATTACTGACTATTGTGCTTATTGTTGTCGACAGCGCTATGCCGGGAATCATAAGCAGCATGTATAAACTTCGTCCGATATTGGTTATTGCAAGCGGTCGTTCGCCCATACGTTCAATAAATATGAAAAACAGAAACCATGTTGATGTCGAAATGAAAAACTGAAACATTATGAAAATCGACAAATTAAGCATTTGTTTAATGATTTTCCAGTCTATTTTTGAAAAATTAAAAAGTGCATAGCGCCGGGTATCCATTTTCAACAGAGTATATGCAAGCAGAAACAGAAATGTAACGCCTTCGGCAATGACCGAAGCAATGGCAGCGCCGGCAATGCCGAGTTCGGGAAATCCGAAGTTTCCGAAAATCATTGCATAGTCGAAAAAAACATTTGCAGCAGATGTAATAACAGCCGAAGCCGTGAGTACGCGCGTTTTGGTTATTCCTACATACAGACTGCGAAACATTATGTTGAGAAAGGCAAAGAAAAATCCGTATATTCGCCAGTCGAGATATTCAAGCACGGCGCTGTAAATTTCATCGGAAGTTACCAGAAAACGCGTGATTTGTGCGATATAAAAGTATGAAAATGTAAATATTATTATGCTCAGTGCGAAATTAAAAATCATGCCGTTGTTGAATATCAAGCCTATTTTTGCGTAATCTTTTTCGCCGTTGCGTCTTCCTGTCAATATTTGCGCACCCTGACTGAATCCGAAGCCGATAATGTACATCGCTATGTAAAACATTCCGGCAACAGCCGAAGCGCCAAGCGCCGTTTCGTTCAAATGTCCGAGAAAGGCAGTGTCGGTAACATTGATAATATTTTGGGCAATCAGCGTTAAGCAAACAGGATATGCTATGTTGAATATGTTTTTATTGCCTGTCAGGTTCATAATAATAATGTGATGTGTAGATGTAAAGACAGAAATTTGCAGAGAGCATTTATTTGCTGTTTTTTTCCGTTATTTTTACGGTAACATCATCTTTTGTTCTGTTCAAATCCACACTGATTATGCTGCCCGCTTTCGGATTTTCACGTATTATTGCTTCGGCTATATTGTCTTCCAGATAATGCTGTATTGCGCGTTTCAGAGGGCGCGCACCCAACTGAACATCATAACCCTGCTTGGCAATAAATGTTTTGGCTTTATTCGTCAATTTTATTTCGTATCCCAAATCCAGTATGCGCCTGAATAATGTTTTCAATTCAATATCGATAATGGCATGAATATTTTCGAGCGTCAGCATGTTGAAAATTATGGAATCATCTATTCTGTTCAAAAATTCGGGAGCAAATGTCTGTTCAAGAGATTTCTTTATTATTTTTTTTGTATTGTCATCAATGGTTTGCGTTTTGTTTGCAATTGCCGAAAATCCTATTCCCTGTCCCAAATCTTTTATCTGCCGGCTTCCGGTGTTGGATGTCATTATAACAATAGTATTTCGAAAATCCACTTTCCGTCCAATACTGTCGGTCAGTGTGCCTTCGTCTAAAAGTTGCAGCAGCAAATTAAATACGTCGGGATGCGCTTTTTCTATTTCGTCGAGTAAAACAACGGCATAAGGTTTTCTTCGCACGGCTTCGGTAAGTTGTCCGCCTTCGCCGTAACCAACATATCCGGGCGGCGCTCCGATAAGTCGGCTTACCGCAAATTTTTCCATGTATTCGCTCATATCGATACGAATAAGATTATCGTCGCTGCCGAATAAATACTGTGCAATGATTTTTGCAAGTTGAGTTTTTCCAACTCCTGTAGGTCCTAAAAAAATGAAAGTTCCTATTGGGCGATTCGGGTCTTTAAGTCCTGCGCGATTACGCTGTATTGCTTTTGTTATTTTCGCAATAGCGTCATCCTGCCCTATTACTTTTCCTTTCAGTTCGTCAGCCATTTTCAGCAACTGTCTGCTTTCGTTCTGCGCAATTCGTTGCACGGGAATATTTGTCATCATCGAAACAACTTCGGCAACTTTCTGTTCGTCGACCACAGGTCGATTTAAAGTGTTTTTTGCCTCCCAGGTTTTGATGCCGGCATTTAATTTTGCCGTTAATTTTTCTTCCTGCTCGCGTAAATATTTTGCATTAAGATATTTTTTTTCGGCAACGGCAATGGCTTTTTCCTGTTTTATCTTTTCTATTTTATTTTCCATTGCAGCAATGTTTTTGGGAATCGCCGTATTTGAAACATGAGTTCGCGCTCCTGCTTCGTCAAGCGCATCGATAGCCTTGTCGGGCAAATATCTGTCGCTAATGTAGCGTTGAGTAAGCAGAACGCATGATTTTACGGCTTCGGGCGTATATGTTACGTTGTGATGTTCTTCGTATTTTTGTTTTATGGTTGTCAATATGTTAAGTGTTTCTTCGACAGTTGCGGGTTCAATTATTATTTTTTGAAAGCGGCGTTCCAAAGCGCCATCGCTTTCTATGCTTGTGCGAAATTCATTGAGAGTTGTTGCTCCAATGCACTGTATTTCGCCGCGCGCCAAAGCGGGTTTCAGCATGTTTGCGGCATCAAGCGTTCCGGCAGGGCTTCCGGCGCCTACAAGCGTGTGAATTTCGTCGATAAAAAGTATTATGTTGTTTACTCTTTTTATTTCGTTTAATATTGATTTCATGCGTTCTTCAAACTGTCCGCGATATTTTGTTCCTGCAACAATCGAAGCCAGATCAAGCTGTATTACGCGCTTATTTTGCAGCAACCGCGATACTTTGCGTTGAACAATCCGTATCGCAAGCCCTTCAGCGATTGCCGATTTGCCTACGCCCGGCTCGCCGATAAGCACGGGATTGTTTTTCTTTCGACGACTCAGAATTTGAGCCAGACGTTCAATTTCTTTTGTTCTTCCTACAATCGGGTCGAGTTTGTTGTCGTATGCGGCTTTTGTCAAATCGTATCCGAAATTGTCAAGTACGGGCGTACCGGTTTTGTCGGTTTTACCGGAATTTGAATTATCGGCGCTTGCCGACATATTTACATTTTCGTCTTCACCATCATCATCCTGAATATCATTTTTAAGATAATCGGATACATCGTCGTCGTTATCATTTGATTTTCCGAATTTTGGTATGGGCATATTGCAAAGTTTGGCTTTTACCATGTGCGAATCAATGTTTAACCTGTCGAACTCAATGCGTACATTGTTATGTGAAATATTAAGAATGGCAATCAGCAAATGCGCTGCATTTTCATTGCCCGAATGTAACATTGAAAACGATTCGAGGAAAGTACGGTTTAAGGTTCTGTCGGCTTCATCGGTCAGGTATAATATGCTGTTTTGATTTGACTGCAAATACGAACTGTTTCTTACAAAACTTTCGATATTTTGTTTCAATTTTTTAATGTCCGCTCCGAAATATGAAATAATATCAACGGCAATATTGTTTTTATGCCGCAATATTCCCAAAAATAAATGTTCAACGCCAATTGCCACATTTCCCAATCTCATTGCCTCTTCTCTGCTTACGTTCAGAATACTGTTCAATTCGTCGGTATATCGTATTTCTATCATAAATTTATTATTGATTTAAGCACAAAGGTAAGAATTAATATTGAAAGCGCTAAACAGGGTTTTTAGTTGCATTTTTTGTCAATTAATTGATTTTTATTATTTTTCCTCTATAAATTTTGATTTTTTTTATCCGTCTATATGTAATGTCGTAAATTTAATGTAAATTTGCACGTTACAAATGATTTGAATTTATGAATATATAAAAATAAAAATATAGAGCATTAACTTTGTTCTTGCTATCGAAAATCGCCATTTTTTGTACGCAGACAAGAGTAAAGATGTAAATGCTCATGTGTATTTCACGTGGGTTTTACTCTTTGTCTGCACGGTGTTTGGCGATACCTCGATAGCAAATAAGTATAATCCACGTTTTCATTATATAAACTTATAATATGAAAAATAAAATACATATAGGCAGCATTATAAAAGCAAGACTCAAAGAACGGAAAATGAGTATAATTGACTTTTCCGATGCTCTGCACTGCTGCAGAAGTAACGTATATAAAATATTCAATTCGGATAATATTGATATAAATAGATTAGTTAAAATCTCTCAAATACTTGATTATGACTTTATTTCACTATATCACGACCAGCCGCAAATCAAAAAAAGATTCATTATTGAAATTACCGGTAACAATATGCAAATTATAGACGAAAACGACAAATGCAAAGTGTAAACTTTTTTTACACAAAATGTCCACTAAAAGTTACACAAATATCTTGTATTGTTAGAGTATATATCAGTACTTTTGTAATTAATTATGGAGACAGTGATTTTGCAATTATTATAAATCAAAAAACAGATAAGGAGGTAATAAGTTCAAAACACAAGAAAACCGATATTTGCAAGGACATACTTGCAGGCGGGTTGATAAAAAAGCGAACGAAAGCGCAATTTATCTGAAGATTTCCCGCAAAACAA
>JAIRKV010000067.1 GCA_031259935.1 Prevotellaceae bacterium
TTTCCAAATATTTGCCTTCCTTATAATTACATTCTTCGATACGGTTTCCCTTTTCGTCGTATTTACTCATGGTTGTACCAACTAAACTATCCTCAGAAGCATAGCCGGATGCTTCAATATCATTTCCGTTTTCATCGTACTTGAAAATCGATTTGTAAATCAAACTGTCTGTTGGCGTACATCGCCGTATTTCAACGGTATTTCCGTTCTTATCGGTTATGTATATTTTTTTTTGAGCGAAAACCTCTTTATTATAAATATACTGTACCACAGGATTTCCTGCGCTGTCATATTCCTGAACTTCTTTTCTGATTATGCTGCCGTCCGGTTCATAGCTGCTGTATTCTGTCCATTTGCCTTCTTCGTCGTATTTTATGAGTGTGTTGTTGAAACCCCATTCAACTGCGATAATTTCTCCTTTTTTTACTTGTCCCAAAGTGTCGATTATTGCAGTGTAACCTGTTGATTTCATAGTTTTTACTTTACCTTTTATTTCGTCATATTCCCATGCGGTTTTTTTGTGGTTTTCCGATTTTTGAGTACAGGCGGCAAATATTATGCAGACATTCAAAATACTTATTGCTAAATTTTTCATTTTTATTTATTATTTTGTATGAAGACGAATAATATTAAAAAATGTTACAGATTACTGCCGCCAATAAAATAATCCGAAACAAAATTCAATCCGAAATTTATGCAGATAATTTTAAATCTGTTCTTCGGGAATCATTATAAAATCAATTTGTTTGCGTTCGAGGTCGCTGCGAACAACTTTTATGCAAACTTTGTCGCCAAGCGTGTATTTTTTGTTGTGTATTCTGCCTGTAACGCAATAGTTTTCTTCATCAAAATAATAATAATCGTCGTTCATTCCGCGTATCGCAACCATTCCTTCGATTTTGTTTTCGCAAATTTCAACATAAATTCCCCATTCGGTTACGCCTGTTATAATTCCTTCGTATCGGCAACCGATTTTATCCTGCATAAATTCAACCATTTTATATTTTATCGAAGCGCGTTCGGCATCTGTGGCTCGCTGTTCCATCATCGACGAATGTTTGCACATTTCCTGATAATAATGTTTTTCGGCGCTTTTTGCATTAGCAAGATATTGAGCCAGAAGCCGATGAACCATCATGTCGGGATAACGGCGAATTGGCGATGTGAAATGTGTATAAAACAAAAAAGCCAGTCCGTAATGTCCGATATTTTCAATTGAATATGTTGCCTTTGCCATTGAGCGCAGCGCAAGCGTTTCTACAAGATTTGCTTCGGGTTTGTTTTTTACGGCGGTCATCAGTTTGTTCAGTTCGTGCGAAATATCTTTTTCGGATGCAGGTTTAAGTTTATATCCAAACCGCTTAATAAATTCTTTCAGTTTGTTGAATTTTGTTTCATCGGGCGTGTCGTGTACGCGATAAACAAATGTTTTCGGTTTTTTATTGTTTTGCGATTTTCCGATGTATTCGGCTACTTTGCGATTGGCAAGCAGCATAAATTCTTCTATCAGATTGTTCGAGTCTTTACTTTCTTTGAAATATAAACTTACGGGTTTTCCTTTTTCGTCAAGTACGAATTTCGGCTCGGCTCGCTCAAAGTTCATTGCGCCTGCTTTAAATCGTTTTGCACGCAGTATTTTTGCGAGTTTGTCGAGAATTAGAATTTCGTTGCACAAATCGCCCTGTTTTTTTTCTATAATCTGTTGCGCTTCGTCGTAAGTAAATCGGCGATTTGAATATATCACCGTGCGACCAAACCATTCGCTTGTTATGTTTGCTTTTTCGTCCATTTGGAAAACTGCCGAAAAGCAAAGTTTTTCTTCGTTGGGACGCAGCGAGCAGATAAAATTTGACAGTCGTTCGGGCAGCATTGGTATTGTTCGGTCAACCAGATATATTGATGTTGCACGCTCGGCGGCTTCTTTGTCGATTGGCGTATCGGGCAAAACATAATGCGTAACATCGGCAATATGAATACCGATTTCATATTTTCCGCCGTTCATTATGCGCAACGACAAAGCATCATCAAAATCCTTAGCATCGTCGGGGTCGATTGTAAACGTTGTAATTCCTCTGAAATCGCGCCTTTCGGCATAATCCGCATCCGTAATGGCTTCGGTTATCCGTTCGGCAATTTCATCAAGTTTTGCAGGAAAACGATAAGGCAAATCGTATTCGGCAAGAATTGCATGCATTTCGGTATCATTTTCGCCCGGATTGCCGATTACATCAATAATTTCGCCGATAGGACTGCGCATGTTTTTTGCCCATTCGGTAATTCTTCCGATAACTTTTTGTCCGTTTTTGGCATTGTTCAGTTTATCGGCAGGAATAAAAATATCGTAAGGCATTTGCCGACTGTCGGGAACTAAAAATCCGTTTTTTCCGAATATTTCTATTTTTCCAACAAAATTTTGCTTCGACCGCTCAATAATTTCAATAACTTCGCCTTCGCAACGATTCGTTTTTTTCGTGTTGTAAATATTGACCTTTACAATATCGTTGTGCAAAGCATGATTAAGATTGTGCTGCGAAACAAAAACATCCTTTTCCGCTTCGTCGGAAACAATAAAAGCATAACCGTTAGCTGTCATATCGACGCATCCGGTAATTACTCTTTTTATGCGACGGCGCTGTTGTTGCTGAACATTCAGTCTGAATTTTCCCTGAGTTGCGCGTCTAAGCGTTTTCTGTCGAGTAAGTTCTTTCAAAATTTCCAGCACCTGCCTGCGTTCTTCGTCCGTTTCGGCGCCAACGATTCGTGATACCTGCTTATAATTGAAATTTTGATTCGGTTTGGATTTAAATACATTAAAAATGGCATTTATTTTATTGTCTGACTGACTTTTATTATTATCTTTCATGTTTATATAATTTTTGCAAAGGTAAAAATAATATTGCAATCGAATATTCAGCCGTATTTTGATGTGATTAAAAAACTGATTTAACAAATTTATATAGGCGCTCCTTAATAAGTGGTGAAGTCATTGATTATAAATATTTATAAATGCAAATTGTCGAATAAAAATATCGTGTTTTACGTACATACAAAGTAGAAGTCGGCAAAACAGGAACAGGTTTTTTCTTCTTTGTGTTCGTCATTGCGAGGCGGAACGCCGAAACAACCGAAGCGCAGCTCAACGAAGTTAATCCAGATTTGTGGACTGTGTTTTTTTCTGGATTGCTTCGCTTCGCTCGCAATGACGGTTTGTTCTTTAAATTTTTAAATGTTTAAATCTTTAAACGGATTTTAGTTTGCTAAAAGCATGTAACACACCTATTTGGCAAACATTTTATGATTTTTAGTTACTACACTTCGCGTAAACACTTGATATATTACACTTTACACACAGCCTGTCAAGCCAACAATTTTTTTTGCAAAGATATGTAAATTTTTATAATCAACGAAATAAAATTTATAATTTATTGATTAATAGATATTTATTTAATTTGCATTAGTTGCTACGATTTTGACTGTTTTTGGCTTAATTCGCTATGTATCTGTATTATCCTGTACCAAAATCCGTTTAAATCGCTTTGCTCCTCGCAATGACGTGCTGCTTATTTTTATGTCAAAGCAAAACCGACAGAAATAATGTCGTATTATTGCTGATTTTTTTATTTTTAAGGAGCAACTATTTAAT
>JAIRKV010000153.1 GCA_031259935.1 Prevotellaceae bacterium
AAATTTCGGTTGAACTGTTTATTTTCAAAATGTGATTTTTTCTCCATTCCGAAGCGATTTCATTTCCTTTTTCGTCTTTTACAAAATAAAAATATTTTATTGCCGATTTGCCGATTTCGAATATTTCAACAGTCCACAAACCTGAATCCGCATACTTCATTGCAAATTCTTTGTTTCCGATTTTCACAAATAAATTTTCGCCGAATCGTGTAATATAATGTATATGTAATTTAATTTTCATAACCGGTTTTTCAGTTTTCTTATAATCATCAGTCCGTCTCGCACGTTAAATAAAACATTTTCGACTCGCAAATCATTCTGCACAAAATCGTTAAATTCGATAATGCCGGCAGTTTGCCTGTCGTTGGGTTTTACAGGTTCAACCACTTTTCCGTCCCACAAAACATTGTCGGCAAAAATATATCCTCCTGTATTCACCAAATCAAATACAGCCTTGTAATTGTCGGTATAATTTCGTTTGTCGCCGTCGATAAAGACAATATCAAATTTTTTGTTCAGCGCAGGAATCACATCTTTTGCATCTCCTGCATGCAAATAAATTTTGTTGGCATACTGCGATTTTGCAATCATAAGTTTTGCTGTTTCAAGTATTTCATCGTTTATATCAATACTGTGCAATTCGCCGTTGTTTTGCAAGCCTTTTGCCAGACAGATTGCCGAATATCCTGTAAAAGTTCCTATTTCGAGAATATTTTTCGGTTTTATCATTTTGCTCAAAAATTCAAGTATTTTTCCCTGAACATGTCCCGAAATCATTCGTGTTTGTATGACGCTGAGATTGGTTTTGCGGTAAATTTCGTGCAGCAGTTCATCTTCGGCTGAAGTATGTGCGGCAATATATTTTTCTATTTCTCTGTCTTTATCAAGCATTTTATTAAAAAATTGAAAAGCCGTTTAATTTTAACTGAAATTGTAAATATCCATTTCTTTTTTTATACTGCAAAGGTAATGCCTTTTGGTTATTGTGCGCAACATGAGTTATTAATTATCAAGTTTTTCGAAAATTTGATATATATCTTCGCTTGGAGATGGCGCAGGCGATTTCAGCAATTTCCCGTTTTTGTCAATCAGATAGTAAGTCGGAAAAGTTCTTACATCATATTGCCTGATTATGTCTTTATTGTTGTTGCAAAGCAAAAAAGTCCAATTTATCTGTTCTGTTTTTATAAAATTTTCAATATCATCTTTACTGTCTGTGCAGATTGATACGAAATGAATTTTTTCGCCGAATTTTTTTGACAGTTGCTTCATAAGATAAAAATCCTGAATACATCCGTAACTGTTTACGCTGAAAAATCCGAGATAAACATATTTGCCCAAAAATGACTGTAATGATTTTTTATTTCCCTGTATGTCAGTCAGTTCAAAATCGGGAGGCGAATATCCTGCAAGCAGGCTCACAATGGCATTGCGAATATCTTCGGCAATAATTTTGTTGTTGCTGTTTGTGGTTTCGTTTGCTATCGAATTTACAATTTCGAGCAAAGCCGAACGCGAAAAGTTGCTGTCGTAAAACTCGTTACAGGCATTTTGCAAAATTAAAAAATCACAAAAATCCTTATTCTGCAAATATTCGTTTTGACTTAATATTTTGCGAATTTCAGTCAAATTGCCTTTGTTTATTGCCTGTCTGAAAGCATTTCCCTGCGCCTGCTGCGTGCGATGTAAAAGATATTTTTCGTTAATGTGATTAAACAGTTCGCAATATGCAGGATTTTGATATAATACGGGTTTATCAACAAAATATTCGCTCTGCAAATCTTTGAGCGACTTTAATTTAAACAAATATTCGAGTAAAGCGGTACGATATTTTGCATAACTGTTAACAAACTCATTGTTGCCGTCAATCAATGAATTTCTGAAAACAGTCAGTAACGAATCTTTGAAATGTCTGTCGTTTTCCTTTTTATTTTTTGCCACAGTTACAATTGCATCATCGCTTTTACCGTCTATGTTCATCAACATCTCATTAATGTTGTAAGTGTTTGTTGTCGTTACGTTTGCAGCCATATATAAAGGTTCGAAAAACGGATTCAGTTTTTCTTTTTCATTAAACAGTTCTTTTTCCGAAAATCTAACCGTTATATCCGAATTTGGCTCAACAAAAAAATAATAAATCAACTTTTCGTAATGCATAAATACGTATTGAATATCGTCAATATCAATAAACACGGATGCATTGCCTGTGCTGTCGATTTCACATTCTGCAAGTTTTTTTTCTTTTTTTGTAATATAATTATCATACCTGTACAAAGTCAGTACATCGCCTTTGTATTTTGGCGCCGATATTCTTATATGTGTTTGAGAACGAACTGTTAAAACGGAAATTAACAGGCAAACGGAAAATAAAAAAGGTTTCATTACAGTCATTTATTCATATAATTATCAATATTTATTTTGTTTGATATAAACCTGTCTGCATTTCCGTTGTTTGCCAGAATATCGCGCACAATAGATGAACTTACAGGCGTATATTTGGTTGAAGTAAGCAAAAATACGGTTTCTATTTTTCGTTCCATCTGTTTATTAACCTGACCTACGCTTCGTTCAAATTCAAAGTCGGCAGAAGTTCTCAAACCGCGAATGATAAAATAAATATTTTTTTTTCGACAGTAATCCACAGTAAGACCTTCATAACTGTCGACTTCTATTTTTTCGTTATTTTCAAAAATTTTTTTAATCATAGCCATACGAGCCTCAATGCTGAAAAAACCATGTTTCTGAGCATTGTGTCCAACAGCAATGATAATTTTGTCGAACAGTTGAAGAGCGCGAATCACAAGACTTTCATGTCCTATTGTAAACGGGTCGAATGAACCCGGAAATATTGCAACTTTTTTCATATATTTAATCGTAAAGTAAAAGCAAAGATACTTTAATTTGATAAAATACAAGCGTTTTTCATTTTGAATAGCATCATATCTGTATAAATATCATAAAATATTGAATATTACGGTAAAAAAATAAAATTAAAGCAGACGGAAACAATATAATATTCTTTTTCGGTAAAAATGCTGATAATTTATTGAATGAAATTTAAATTGTGTTTAAATATCGTTTATTCTTTTTATTTTTGTGTAATTTTTCACTGAAATGCTAATAATAACGCTGACAACAGACTGGAAAGATGGCGATTACAATATTGGTCGCCTGAAAGCGCGTATAATATCGTGCAGCAGCGATGTCTGCATTGTTGATATTACTCATAATATTCAATTGCACAATACTTTGCAGGCTGCATTTGTATTAAAAAACACTTACGGACATTTTCCTGTCGGAAGTATTCATGTTGTTGGCGTAAACAGCGAGCCATCGCCGAAAAATCCAATCGCTTTGATGAAAAATGATGAACATTTTTTTATCGGCGCAAACGATGGAATGTTAAGCCTTATTTGCGAAAATCAGCCCGAATCGATTATCGAATTGCCTTATAACGACAATTATCACGGTTTTCGTTTGATGGAATTATTAAGTAATTGTATAAAAGCAATTTCTATCGGATTGAAACTCGAAGAAATTGGAAATGTTTGCGAACTGTATCAGGCATTTACGGGCAACGCATCCTGTTACGGGTCGCGTATAACGGGTCGCATAATATATATTGATGCTTTTGGCAATGCCGTAACAAATATTGATAAAAAAACCTTTGAAAAAATCGGTAAAAACAGAAAATTTGAAATTTTCATGCAGAATAATATGGTAAAAATCACTAA
>JAIRKV010000248.1 GCA_031259935.1 Prevotellaceae bacterium
CAAAGCATTTGTAACCTTTTTTGCAATCAGAGCAGACAGTTCAAGGTTGTTATTCATCTGCGGCTTATCCGAAAAAACAGGGCGGCTGCAGCCATCATTGTGCATCCCTGCACCAACTCCTGAAGCAACTTCCTTGCCTTACGCCAACACCTTGAACCACAGTTTCCACTCTATGCTCGGCTTACCATCTGTTGAATGCCGATAAACACTAACGCGGCGCCGGCTGCATTCTTGTGTTACGTCTTTAGAACTTAACCTGTCGTTTAATAATCTTTGGCAAAGATAAAAAAAGTTTTCCTAATGAACAAAAAAATATTTTTAAAAAATTTAAAATTAATATTACAGGCACAGGCAAAACAACAAGCCAGCACGTCATTTCGAGCGAAGCGAAGCAATCCAGACATATGTTTTGTGTTCTTTCTGGATTGCTTCGGGCTGACGCCTCGCAATGACGAACAAAAAAACCTTATTTCAAACAACAAAACAACCTTGGTAGCAAAAGATAATACACACATTTTAACCTTATTAGCTTATTGTTCATTGCTTCTGGATTGCTTCGCTTCGCAGTTCGCAATGACGACCACAAAAAAATGTCCCGCAGGGATAGAATGTTGGTAGAAATTTTACCGCAACCAAAGGTTACGTGCGGAGCAACGACGGTTTTTCAAGTCATTTGCAGTAACCCGCACGTGATGCATAAAGGCATGTCGTTTTTACCGATATTTTGTCCTTGACAGGACGGAATGTCAAAATCTGTTCGATTTACAAACAATAAACAACGAAAAAGCGCTGTTTTTTTTGCAGAGTTTTTATCAGTATTGACACAAAAACCTGCAATTCTATTCATCGTTTTTTACTTCTAATGTACAATTAACATGTAATTTAAACAGTTTTTAAGGAGCGACTAATTATGTTTTTATTTTTTGCAGAGATCTCGTAATGTAATTATTAAATAAAGAAAAACATCTAAAATATAATTTTAGATGTTTTTCGTGTGCATTTTCGTGTACTTAATTTGCAATAAATTGATAATAAATCTTTATTGCGGAGAGACAGGGATTCGAACCCCGGGAACCTCTCAGTTCAACGGTTTTCAAGACCGCCGCAATCGACCACTCTGCCATCTCTCCGATTTGAGACTGCAAAGATAATAAACTTTATTTTATTACCAAAATATTTTAAAATAACTTTTTTGTTTTTTCTGTAATTACTTGTAAAATTGCTTCAAGAAATATTACTTTTGCAAATGTTTTCGAATTTAAACGTTAAAAATCAAAAATATTAAGAAAGATGAGAAAAATTTTAAACTGTGCAGTATTTTTTGCAAGTATCACATTTAGCGCTTGCGATGATGACAAAATTATTCCTGATATCATTATCCCTGATACTGAAATACTTATAACCGATCTTAGTAAAAACGGAACTTCAAATTGCTATGTTGTAACCGAGCCGGGAATCTATTCGTTTTCGGCAAATATAATCGGCAATGGCGACACGGGTATAATTGATGCAGTCGCTTTTCATACAAATGAACCTTATATTTTACCGGCATCGGTAAAAATTGTATGGCAGGATTATTATGCCGGCGGTGCAGGACTTATTGACTCGATTGCACTGGATACGACTATGAACAAAGTCATTTTCAAAACATCTGAAACTTTTATTCCGGGTAATGTTCTGATAGCTGTATGCGATAAGAGTGAAAATATTTTATGGAGCTGGCATATATGGATGCCTGCGATTGAAATAAAATCAATTAATTCGGCAATGGGCTATGAAGTAATGAATATAAATCTCGGAGCGCTGACCGACGAAGCCGGAAATCCTGAAAGTTACGGAATGTTATATCAGTGGGGACGCAAAGATCCGTTTCCGGCATCGGCAACTTTAACAGGAACTGCAACCACAGCGAGCGCTCCTGTCTACGACATGCAAGGCAATGCCGTTACAATACAAAATTCGAGCTGGACTGATTTGACTGACAATAATATTGTATATTCCATACGAAATCCTGCCGTTTGTATTTCAAATATGGCGCAGTATTCGACATCACGCGACTGGATAAAAGCCGGCAGAAGTACAAATGCTTTGTGGGGAAATCCTGATGGAAACCTGAAAGATTCTGACGGAAACTATGTTAATAAAGGAACAAAATCGTGTTACGACCCCTGTCCTGTCGGATGGAGAGTTCCGCCTGCCGATGTTTTCAGAAATTTCATTACGCCCAATCCTCTCAATATGGCTTTTGCCGTTTCCGACTTTAACATAGTTGATATTGACAACAACGGAATTTTGGATATTAACGATTATAATTACGGATGGGTATTCAAACTTGATGAAAATACATCATCGTATTTTCCTGCCGCCGCCCGTTTTGATGGTCAATATGCAATGCTAATGGGAAGTGTAAGTGGAGTTTGGGGTTCATACTGGAGCAATACACCTTATGATTTAACAAACGGAACAAGTGTCGCTCCACTTTCATTTCAAACAAAAAATTATAACGGAACGCCCGGAATAGCAAGTATGATTTTATTTAACGGTTCGCGTGCAGATGCCTATTCTGTAAGGTGTATTAAAGAATAAATAAAAAATAAAAAAAATATTTTTAATAAAAATTCATTTTTATCGGATTTATTATTAATTTTGTCAAAAAAATTTTAGTATTAATTATAAAAAATAAAAATCTATGTTTAAAAATCATCCAAAAGGATTACTCGGAGCCGCACTCTCAAATATGGGAGAACGTTTCGGCTACTATATTATGAATGCTGTGTTAGTACTGTTTTTATGTTCAAAATTCGGATTAGATGGAAAGCAAAGTTCGCTTATTTATTCGTTTTTTTATTCCGGCATTTATATTTTAAGTCTTGTTGGCGGTATTATCGCCGACAAATTAGGAAATTATAAAAGAACTATCACGTCAGGATTGATAATTATGGCAAGTGGTTACGCTATGCTGTCGATTCCAATATTATCAACATCTGATAACATTGATTGGTTATTGCCATTCACTTGTGTTGCCTTATTTTTTATTGCATTTGGGAATGGATTGTTTAAAGGAAATTTACAGGCAATTGTAGGACAAATGTATGATAATTTTGAAAAACAAGCAGAAAAGAAAGGAATTGAGGCATTAAAAAAAGCTGAAGAGAAAAGAAATTCAGGCTTTCAAATATTTTATGTATTCATAAATATTGGCGGTTTAATCGCGCCTTTTGTTGCTCCTTTATTGCGTGGTTGGTGGTTAGGCAAAAATTATTTGCTTTATAATTCTAATTTACCCGAACTCTGTCATAAATTTTTAAAATTCGGTAAATCTATGGTTGGAGCAGGAGCAAGCCCGGAAGACATAGAGAACGGAATAATTCAATATGAAAATTTAACAAAACTATCAACAGACGTTACGCAAGTCGGTGCAAGTGTTGATACTGCAAATTTGACGGATTTTTGCAGTAATTACTTAGATATTTTTAACACAGGAGTTCATTATTCATTTATTGCTTCGGTTATTGCGATGTTGATTTCTCTTTTCATTTTTATTTCATGTAAAAAAATACTGCCTAACCCCAGGAAAAAAGAAAAATTAGAAAGTGTAAATTATACAGAAGAAGAAAAACGGAAAATGGCACGTGAAATCAAACAAAGAATTTATGCTCTGTTTGCAGTTCTTGGCATTGTAGTATTTTTTTGGTTTTCATTTCATCAAAATGGTGCTTCATTATCACTTTTTGCAAAAGATTTTGTTGATACAAGTACCGTTCCACCTGAAATATGGCAGGCAATCAATCCATTCTTTGTAATTGCTTTAACTCCCATAATCATGCTTATTTTTGGAAGACTTAGAGCAAAGAAAAAAACAATAAAAATTAAAAATAAAAAAACAGGTGAAATACAAAAAATAATAACAAACCGCGAGCCTTCCACACCAAAGAAAATTGCCATAGGTATGGGAATTGCAAGTCTCGCATTCTTATTTTTAGCAATTATTTCACACATCAATGATTATCCTTCTGCAGAAGAATTTAAGACAATAGGAGAAACTGTCAGAACAGGAATGAAATCGTCTCCATGGGTATTAATTGTATTGTATTTTTTCCTTACCGTTGCTGAATTATTTATTTCTCCTCTTGGAATTGCTTTTGTTTCAAAAGTAGCCCCTAAAAATATTCAAGGTTTATGTCAGGGTTTATGGCTTGGTGCAACAGCAGTTGGTAACGGCGCATTATGGATAGGCTCTGCATTATATAACAAAATTCCAATCGAACAATGTTGGTTGGTTTTTGTGATTTTGTGTGTTGCATCCATGATAGTGATGCTTGCTATGGTGAAATGGCTTGAACGGATAACAGCTGACAAAAAATAAATCGTAAAAGAATAAACAATAGATAAAATAAATTAATGAAAAAACCTCTGCTTTAAGGCGGAGGTTTTTTCATTTGTAAATTTATTGCTACTTTTGTAACTGATAAAATTACTGAAAAAATGAAAATAACACTGAAACTGACGCTTGTAGCGGCATTGATATTTTCAGGATATAACATGTCGGCTCAAAACATAAGTTCATTTGGTCCTGAAAAATTCCGTTTTGCCATAAGCGAAGACGAAAAACCGCAAATCATTGATGTTCGCACCAAAACCGAATTTGATGCCGAACATATAGATGGCGCCGTAAATATTGATATTAATAAAATCGATTTTCAGAAAAAAATTAACAAAAAAATTAAAAAAGACAGAATAGTTTATGTTTATTGCCGTACAGGAGTAAGAAGTCTGCGCGCTGCAAAAATTTTATCTAATCTTGATTTCACCCGCATATACAATCTTGAAGGTGGAATAGAAGCGTGGAAAAAACTGTCTTATCCTGTAAAGAAAAAAAACAGTAAAGGCAATTTGTAAAATATTTTTAAAGCAAATTTTCGCTTATTGTATAAATTCTTTTTACTCGCTCGGCAACGCTTGTAAACACTTCGTAAGAGATTGTTTCCAATGTTTTTGCAACTTCAATTGCAGTTGGCGAGTTACCGAAAATTTCAACGCGGTCGCTTTCTTTTGCATCAATTCCCGTAAGGTCGATCATGCATAAATCCATACAAATATTACCAATTACAGGCGCTTTTTTATTGTTTACCGTAAAATACGTTTTGCCTTTCCCGAGACGACGGTTTAATCCATCAGCATAACCAATGGGAACCACACCTATGATTTTTGCTTCTTCGCCGATTAATCCTTCACGTCCGTAGCCTACTGTTTCGCCTGCCGGAATTTTTTCGATCTGAGTAATCTGGCTCGTCAATTTTCCTGTTATTTTAGTTTTGTTACAAGCAAAATCACTGATGCCGTACATTCCTATGCCAAGTCGCACCATATCGAATTGATAATCGGGAAACATTTCTATTCCGACCGAATTTAATGCATGACGCATAACTTCGTACGGCAATGCGGATTTCAGTTTTGCGCTTATTTTGTCAAACCGTTTAAGCTGTTCAAGCGCATAATTGTCGGCTGTGGCAAGATGCGTAAATATGGAACATACTTTCAGGTGTTTAAGTTTTGATATTGTGTCGATTAATTCGTCTGTCCGTTCGGCGGCAAAACCTTGTCGATTCATTCCCGTGTTTATTTTTATATGAACAGGATAATCGTATTTATTCATTTTTTTGCAAACCTCATCAAAAGATTTCAATGAACGAAAATTATGAATTTCAGGCTCAAGACTGTTTCTAATCATCAATTCCAGATTGTCAATTTCAGGCGTAAGAACAATTATTGGTAATTTGATGCCTGATTTACGCAAAATTACGCCTTCGTCGGTTGCCGCAACGCCAAGATAATCGACTCCTGTGATTTGCATCAAACAGGCTATTTCATAATTTCCGGTTCCGTATGAGTTTGCTTTCGTCATACAGAGCATTTTGGTTGCGGGTTTAAGTTTACTGCGAAAATAATTGATATTATAAGCCAGCGAATCAAGATTTATTTCAAAATTGGAAGGTCTTGATTTTAATTCCAAACGTTCGATAACAGGTTTAAGTTCAAGATTATCGGTTATCAATATATTTTCGTTATTGAAAAATTTGCTGTCGCCGCCATTTCCTTTTACATCGATATTTTTTATTAATTCGTCTGTATCTGCGTAAAAATTAATATTTATATTTTGATTTTTCTTTCTGTCGTTTTTTACGATTATAAATCTCATTTTCTCATTTCCAGTTCTTTTTATATCATCAATCAAAGACAAATCAGAAAGTATTAATGTTTGCTTTTTATTTTTAGGAAAATGTTTAAAAATTTTTATAATTTTTGTCAAATCAGTATTTTTATCTGCTGTGTAACGAATTACAGTACAGTTATTTATTCCTTGTGTAATTTTGAATTGCATATAAAATTAATTTATTGAGTTCAATGTTTGAAAAGTATTTGATAAAAGTGAAAATTTATTATAAACGTTTTCATTTTTTGTTTTTTCGTTCCTGATTATAACAATGTCGGCAAAGCGGTTCGTATAAATCCTGTTCGCCAAGTACAACAAGTTTATTACTTGTAACAAGCCTGTGCGAATGATGAGCAAGATTGCCGCAGCGCTGGCAAATTGCATGCAC
>JAIRKV010000284.1 GCA_031259935.1 Prevotellaceae bacterium
TTTATATTTGCAATGCTTGTAATGATATTTACATACTTCTACACAGCCGTAACGGTTAATCCCACAAATATGGCTGAAGACATGAAAAAGAACGGAGGTTTCATACCCGGAATAAAACCAGGTAAACGAACAGCCGAATATTTGGACAGCGTTATGTCGAGAATAACATTACCAGGATCGGTATTTCTGGCAATAGTAGCAATTCTTCCAACATTTGCCGTTTTAACGTTTGGCATTGACAGACAATTCGGACAATTTTTCGGAGGAACATCATTGCTTATTCTTGTCGGCGTAATTCTCGACACATTGCAGCAAATAGAAAGTCATCTCTTAATGAGACATTATGACGGATTAATGAAAACCGGCAAACTGAAAGGTCGCTCGGGAATGTAATATATAATTAAAAGTTCTTTAATTTAATGATAAATTTGAAAACCGACGAAGAAATTGAAATACTGAGAGAAAATAACCTTTTGGTATCAAAAACTTTGGCAGAGGTTGGAAAACACATAAAACCGGAAGTTACAACACTTGCGCTTGATAAAATAGCAGAAGAATTTATTCGCGACAACGGCGCAGAACCCGGATTTTTAGGATACAACGGTTTCCCAAATACACTTTGCATATCGGTTAACAGCGTAGTTGTACATGGCATACCATCAAACTGCCGCTTGCACGAAGGCGATATTGTTTCTATTGATTGCGGAACACGAATGAAAGGCTTTTATGGCGATTCGGCTTACACTTTTGCAGTAGGCAAAATAAGCACGGAAGCCGAAAACCTTCTGAAAGTTACAAAAGAAAGCCTCTATAAAGGCATAGAACAAATAAATTCAAACGCACGAATAGGAGACATTTCAAACGCAATCCAAACACACGCCGAAAAACACGGATATTCTGTCGTTCGCGAAATGATAGGACACGGAATAGGACGCAATATGCACGAAAAACCAAATGTGCCGAATTACGGCAAAAAAGGAAACGGCGCCCGACTGCAAAACGGAATGGTAATTTGCATAGAACCGATGATAAATTTAGGCAAACGGAATATATACATAGAAGATGACGGATGGACAGTTCGTACTTGCGACAATAAATATTCGGCACACTTTGAACTTGCTGTCGCCATACGCGACAAAGGAAAGGCTGATATACTGTCGACATTCAAATTTATTGAAGAACAGTTTAATTCTTCAGAATATAATTAAATAAAAATATAGTAATAACAATAAAAAATGGCAAAACAGACAGCCATAGAAAAAGACGGAATGGTAATAGAAGCATTGTCAAATGCAATGTTTCGTGTTGAACTGGATAACGGACACGTTGTTATCGCACATATTTCGGGAAAAATGAGAATGCACTACATAAAAATTCTTCCCGGCGATAGAGTGCGCGTAGAAATGTCGCCTTACGATTTGACAAAAGCACGAATAGCATACCGTTATCCGAATAAAAATAATTAAATTAAAACAATTAAGCGATATGAAAGTAAGAGCATCAGTTAAAAAACGCAGTGATGACTGCAAAATAGTTAAGCGAAAAGGTCGCTTGTATGTTATTTGCAAAAAAAATCCTAAGTTTAAACAACGTCAAGGATAATATTAAACAGCAGTGAAATCTAATGAAGATTAAAAAAACAGTTAAACAATTAAACAGAAAAATAAATGGCACGTATAGCAGGTGTTGATTTACCGGACAACAAACGAGGCGAAATAGGATTAACCTATATCTTTGGAATAGGACGCAGCGCATCACGTACTATTCTGGCGAAAGCAGGCATTGACGTTAATACCAAAATAAAAGAATGGAATGACGAACAGATAACCGCAATTCGCAGTATCATTGGAAACGAATACGTGATAGAAGGAGAACTTCGTTCACAAATTCAGTTGAATATTAAACGATTGATGGATATCGGATGTTACAGAGGAATCCGTCACCGTATAGGATTACCCGTGCGTGGACAAAGCACAAAAAATAATGCCCGCACACGCAAAGGAAAGAAAAAAACAGTAGCAAACAAGAAAAAAGCAACTAAATAGTAAGTAAAATGGCAAAAAAACAGGGAACAACCAGAAAAAAAGTTGTAAAAGTGGAAGTTGCAGGGCAAGCTCACATCCATTCAAGTTTTAACAACATTATCATTTCTTTGACAAATAACGATGGTCAAGTTATCAGTTGGTCGTCGGCAGGTAAAATGGGTTTCAAAGGCTCAAAGAAAAATACGCCTTATGCAGCTCAAACAGCAGCAGCCGATTGCGCCAAAGTAGCTTACGACCTTGGTCTTCGCCGGGTAAAAGTATTTGTTAAAGGACCGGGCGCAGGACGCGAATCGGCAATGCGTACCATCAATTCTGCAGGAATTGAAATAACAGAAATAATTGATGTTACACCACTTCCGCACAATGGATGTCGCCCGAAAGGAAGACGTAGAGTTTAATATATTAAAACAAATAAAAAATTATGGCAAAATACATAGGTCCAAAAACAAAAATTGCACGTAAATTCGGCGAACCTCTTTATGGTCCGGATAAATACCTGGATAGAAAAAACTTTCCTCCCGGACAGCATGGACTGGCTAAAAAACGTAAAAAAATATCCGAATACGGTATTCAGTTACAGGAAAAACAAAAAGTAAAATATACTTACGGACTGCTTGAACGTCAGTTTCGTACATTCTACGAACGCGCTTCCAAAATGAAAGGACGCAAAGGCGAAAACCTTATCATCTTACTTGAAAGCCGACTGGATAATATCGTTTATCGTCTGGGAATCGCACCAACACGCGCAGCAGCACGCCAACTCGTAAATCACCGTCATATTGTAGTCAACGGCGATGTGTGCAATATCCCATCGTGTATCGTGAAAATAGGCGATGTTATTGGCGTTCGCGAAAAATCAAAATCGCTTGAAGTAATACAAAACTCAATAAGCGGACTTGCCGCAAGCAGATATTCATGGCTGGAATGGGACAATACAGCGCTCGCAGGAAAATACATAAGCAAACTCGACCGCAGCGAAATTCCGGAAACTATCAACGAACAATTAATCGTAGAGTTATACTCTAAATAATTGAAGGATTACCGAAGCAATAATTATGCTTCAATCTTTACAAACTTTTAATAAAATAAAAAAATATGGCAATATTAGCATTTCAGAAACCGAATCAAGTAATAATGCTTGAAGCAAACGATGTCTTTGGACGATTTGAAGTTCGTCCGCTGGAACCGGGCTATGGCATTACTGTCGGAAACGCGCTCAGACGAGTTCTGCTTTCATCGCTGGAAGGATACGCAATAACGTCAGTAAAAATATCCGGCATTGACCACGAATTTACAACAATTCCGGGTGTTATCGAAAATGTAGTTGATATCATTCTTAACCTTAAAAAAGTAAGATTGAAAAAGAATGACAGTATCGAAGGCATCGAAACAGAAAAAATAAACATTAATGTTTCAGGACAAACTGTTCTTAAAGCAAAAGACCTTAATGCCAATATGTCGGTATTCAAAGTTCTTAATCCCGCACTTGTGATTTGCAACATGGACGAAAATACAAAATTTCAAATGCAACTCACAATAGGGCAGGGCAGAGGCTGGGTCCCTGCCGAAGAAAACAAACTCGAAATTACCGAATTTGGCGTAATACCCGTTGATTCAATATTTACGCCGATTATAAATGTAAATTTTACAACGGAAAATTTCAGAGTAGAACAAAAAACCGACTACGAAAAACTGATAATAGAAATAACTACCGACGGCTCGGTACACCCAAAAGAAGCGCTTAAAAAAGCAGCAAAAGTATTGATTAATCACTTTATGCTATTCTGTGACGAAAAAATTACTGTCGAAACAGACGAAACCGTAACACCCGATGAATTTGATGAAGAACTGTTACGCGTTCGTCAATTACTTAAACAGCGTTTGATCGACTTGGAACTGTCGGTACGTGCGCTTAACTGTCTGAAGGCTGCCGATATTAAAACGCTCGGAGAACTCGTAAAATTAAGCAGAAACGACTTGTTGCGATTCAGAAACTTCGGCAAAAAATCGCTTACCGAACTCGACGAACTTTTAGAAACCCTTAAATTATCCTTCGGTATGGATGTCTCAAAATATAAACTTGATAAAGAATAATAACTATGCGACACAATAAAAATTATAATCATTTAAGCAGACAGTCGGGACACCGTAAAGCCCTGCTTGCAAATATGGCTTCATCCTTAATTATGCACAAACGCATTGAAACTACCCTTGCAAAAGCAAAAGCACTGCGCATGTACGTAGAACCGCTTATAACAAAATCAAAATACGATACCACACATTCGCGCCGTACAGTATTTGCTTATCTGAAAAACAAATATGCAGTATCGGAACTTTTTCGTAACGTAGCTCCCAAAATAGCAGACCGCCCGGGAGGATATACGCGAATATTAAAAACAGGTTTTCGTTTAGGCGATTCCGCCGATATGGCAATGATAGAACTGGTCGATTTTAACGAAACAGCTCTTGCAGCAACAACTAAAAAAGAAACTAAAAAAACAACACGCAGAAGCCGTGCAAAAAAAACTACAAATGCAACCGTGATTGAAGAAACTATAACCGAAAAAACAGTTCCTGAAACTCAAAATGAAGAAATACTGGACGAAAGTAAGGAAAAAACTGTTGCAAGTGTCGAAAATACAGTGATCGACGCAGCAGGATAATCAGTTTTCATGTTGTTTTAAAGTGGAAAAGGTTACCGGTTTACCGGTAGCCTTTTCTTATTTTCCGTCAGTACGGCATTCAACCTGTTGAATTTCGATATAGGATAACGTTTCATACCAAAACGGTATCAAAACAACCTGAAATGTAAAAGTATTTTGTTGATAATCAAGTTATACACATCGCATTTTGATAGCAGGTTGGTATCACTTGCTTTTGTATCAAACCAAAACCGACAGAAATAATTTTGCTCATTTTGATTTACAGTTTTATTATAATTTGCGCTTTTATTTCCGTTTGTTTGTTTCCATCGATTTTAGTGGCTCCGCTGCTTATTGATTCGCGATTTTTATAAACTGTTTGTGCTGCTCTCAACCATAAATTTATCTGTTTTGTCGGTGAATATCGCAAATTCAAATAAAATCGATGCCCTTTCATGTAATATGCAGGGACGGAATATGCATAAAGCACATCGCTTTCGTAAGCGTATATGCATGTATTCCAGCTGTCGGTGTTAAACCAGGCGTATCGTAATGAAATATTAAGAGGAAATTCTGTGAAACGGTACGCCGCATCCTGAAAAATCATAAATCCTTTTTCGCGAGGTTCGGGTCTGCGTTTGAACATGGCGTATTCAACTCTGTTTTGCAGCATCAGGTTTCCAAACAAAGTGTAATTGATGTTAAAGTTTACATGAAAATTAGATTTATTAACAGTTTGAGCAATATGTTCACTGTCGGGCGTATAGTTTTCTTTGCTGTTTTTTTGTTTTAAATTGACGTACATTTTAAGTTTTTCGCTCGGCGAATAATCAATTCTGAATGCATACGAATATCCTTCGGATGGCGCATTAATTCTGTATTTTAACCAGGGAAAAGCAAATATGTCGAAATATCCTGCAATTTTTATATTGCGTAAAGGCGAAAATGTTGTTGTGATGAAAAATCCTTCTTCGTTTTGAGTTTTAGTTCCATCGCTAAAGCCTTGTGC
>JAIRKV010000109.1 GCA_031259935.1 Prevotellaceae bacterium
GTAAAAGTATTTGTAGATAAAGATGGCAAATTTGTTAAAGGACAGATATTTTCATTTCTCCAAAAAGATAAAACAGGTCCTGTTTTCGACCAAAACAATAATGCAGCCAAAGAAATAAAACGTCTCACAGAATTGGATTTTCCGCAAACCGATTTAATCATTTCAGACGACGGAATTATAGAACGAAAAAACAAAACAGTCGCACCTGTCGAAAACTCGGAAAATCGGCAAGATTCTTTACAGATAAATATGTCTGATAGCGCTGTTATTCAAAATATTATCGAATTTTCAAAACAATTTTTAGGCGTTCCTTATCGTTGGGGATCAAAAGGCGTAAAATCATTTGACTGTTCAGGATTTACATCATTTGTTTTTGATAATTTCGGTTATAAAATAGGAGCAAACTACATTTCTCAAATACAGCAGGGCATGAAAGTCATGCGGGAAGAACTGAAAACAGGCGACCTTATTTTTTTTAAAGGACGCAACGATAAATCGAACAGAGTCAGTCATGTAGGAATTGTGATAGCGAATGACGAAAATGGAAACGTACAGTTTATTCATGCATGCCGTCGCGGAGTTACAATAGACGAACTCAACAAATCTTTGTACTACAAACGCAGATATATCACAGGATTACGCATTTTATACAAAATCTAATTGATATTTTTAATCAGTCGCTTTTTGACGCTCTGTAATCTGCTTATTGACAATAAATTACAAATTGCCTTAACTGTGATTTTATTTCATTCGACTGTTGAACCGTGTGTTAATATTTTCGTGTTTACCGGCAAATCAGTAATCTAAAAAAGCCAAAATCTCTTTGCCCGCAAATTCCGTATTAATGTTTGTTGATTTTGTCAAATTTTCAGCATACAATAAAATATTGTTTTTTGCGTTTTCATTGTTGCTTGCAATACTTATAAGTGCTTGTATGGCAGCAAATTGAACATTTGTGAAATCAAAGTTCGCTTTTGCCGTTTCCGATAAAAATTTTTGTATAAAATTCGTATCCGAAATTTTTGAAAACAAATTCCATGATGCCTGTAAAAGAAATTTATTATTGCCTGTATTCCATTCTTCAATTTTTTGCATGGCAAAAGGCGTTTTACAAAAAAAATTACAGCAAATTTTTTCTGTAATTTCAGTATTGAAAAACGATTTACTCCACTCGTCAATCTGCTCGCAACTTACTTCATCGGGATTGTCGATAAAAGCGGCAGCAATTTTCATTTCGCGCTCTTTGCGCAAAAACAGTTTCTTTGCCAGTTCGTGATTCGGAAAATATTCTGCTGCAATACGTTTTATATCGGCAAACGGAACGCCGTAATTGCGTTCGTAAAAAATTCCGCTGCTACGCATGTAATCTGCCGTAATGCCGTTTTTGAAACGCACAAGTTTTCTGAATATTTCATCAACTTTTGACTTGGTTTCCAAGTTTTTCAACTTTAATACTTAGATATTTTAATTTATTAATTCACGAATATTGTCAATTATTTCTTTTGCTAATTTGTCGGCAGTTGCAGCATCGCCGGCTTCGGAATAAATACGAATAATCGGTTCTGTGTTTGATTTTCGCAAAAGCACCCACATTTTTTCGTTGCTAAAATCAATTTTTATTCCATCAATATTTGTTATTTTTTGAGATGAATATTTTTGTTTTATCTGTTCAAAAATTTTATCAATATCAATGTTTGGCGTTAATTCAATCCTGTTTTTCGACATGAAATAATCGGGATATGTGGAACGAAGTTCGGATGCTTTGATTTTTTTATTTGCAAGATTTGTAAGAAACAAAGCAATGCCGATTAAAGCGTCGCGCCCGTAATGAAATTCGGGAAAAATGACGCCTCCGTTGCCTTCGCCGCCGATAACCGCATTTACTTCTTTCATTTTGGCAACAACATTTACTTCGCCTACGGCAGATGAAAAATATTGTCCGCCGTGTTTTTCTACAATATCGCGAAGCGCCTGCGAAGACGAAAGATTTGACACGGCATTGCCCTGCGTTTTTGATAAAATATAATCGGCAACCGACACAAGCGTATATTCTTCGCCAAACATTTTACCATTTTCGCAAACCAAAGCCAGACGATCAACATCAGGATCGACAACAATACCGAGATCGGCTTTTTCTTCCGTTATTTTTTTTGAAATTTCCGTAAGATTTTCAGGAAGCGGTTCGGGATTATGAGCAAAATTTCCTGTCGGTTCGCAATTTAATTCAACAGCATCAACGCCAAGTTTTTTAAGCAGTTGAGGAATAATTATTCCGCCAACGGAATTTACGGCATCAACAACAATTTTGAATTTTGCCTTTATTATTGCATCCGTATCGACAAAACGACTGGCGCAAACCATTTTTACATGAATATCATTGAAACTGTATTCTTTGATTATTTTTCCCGTTTCGTCAACATCAGGAAACATATATTCGGATTTGTCGGCAATTTCGAGCAAATATTTTCCTTCATCACTGTTCAAAAATTCGCCTTTACTGTTCAGCAGTTTCAGAGCGTTCCACTGTTTTGGATTATGACTTGCTGTAAGTATTATTCCGCCGTCCGCATTTTCGTAAACTACTGCAAGTTCGGTTGATGGAGTTGTTGCAAGACCGATATTTACAACATTGATACCCGAACCCAAAAGCGAACCGATAACAAGCAAAGCCGCCATTTCGCCCGATATTCGAGTATCTCTGCCCACAACAACTTTCAGTTTTTTGTTAGGATATTGCTGTTTAAGCAGTTGCGCATAAGCCGAAGTAAGAGTTACTATATCGACAGGCGTAAAATTTTCGCCGACCTTTCCAC
>JAIRKV010000138.1 GCA_031259935.1 Prevotellaceae bacterium
TTTCATTTCGCGCTTAAACCGCGACTCGTACATTATGCCATCTATGATGCAATATATACAGAACAAGCAGAACAGACAGAATATTACAAACCATGCGCTCATTTTCTTCCTCCCTTTAAAGAGTGTATGTAAACTTCAAGGTCAACGACTTTCTTGCGCAGTTCCAGATTCTCTTCAAGCAATTTGCGATTACGTTCGGAGAGCAGGTCTATTGACGATTGCAATTCTGCAATAAAGTCATTGTTGCGCTTTTTGCGCGCCACAAACCACGTTGCCATTGAACTCAGCGCCGACGCTACCGTTGTTATCAGGACAGTATCCATTCACATAATTTTACGTGCCTTGATAAAACAGTACGACGCCCTTTTTGTCGTTGCGCATGAACGAGCCGCCCGCGCGAACTTCGCCCGAAAGTACGTCTCCGAACATCAGCGCATCGCCCGCGTTGTCGTATATCACTATATCGCCAACCGCACGACTCACCATCGACGAACTCCACGCTATGCCGGCGGCGCTGTCGGTTGCCGCAGCCGACGCCGTCCACAGTTTCGATACGCCCGCCGACGTTGACTTTGCAACCTGCGAGCGCAGATAAATATTGAAGCCGTAAAGCATGCCCAGCGTCCCCTGCTGCGCGTTGGCGCTTGCCAGGAATGCCGCCGCCTCCGTTTCCGTCAAATCCGACAGTAACTGCCCGTACATTTCCGCATCAAGCAGCAGATTGCGTCCCTCCTGCGGGGCGTTCCATTTGTCGAATATCGTACGCAGCTTGCGTATATCCGCTTTCTGTACCGATTTGCGGCTGCCCGTTGCTGTCGGAATATACGCGGGAGCGTTCGCCCCCGAAGTCGGCTGCGCCGTTACCGATGCCGGCAGCCATTTGTAGACAAGGTCGGCGTAAATCGCCTCCGTGAGAGCCGCCTTAATTCCCGCAAGAACACTCTGCCTTTTGTCGTAACTCAACTCGACGGCTTCCGCGTGCGGTATCGTTATCGGTCCCAGGTAGTAGTTCTCGATGCTGTAGTTTAAATCAACGTCCGTACGTTCTGCGGGCGCCGTCAGATTGTCGCCCGGCGAGAACGGACGCGTCTTCGACACTGCCGGCAGAGCGCCCGCATTCGGAACGTGTACCGTCAGGTTGTCAACAAATCCGCTGTGGTCTACCGACCGCGCGGCGAACGTGTTGTCGGCGAATAACGCCTCAATTATGGACTGTATCCATATTTCTTTTTGTAATGCCATTTTTTTTATTTTTTATTTAAATTAAATTTCATATTTATAATGATATTTTTTCTATCTCAATATAACTGTCCATCGCCGTTATTTTGTAGCGATTACCTGCTTCCGTTTCAAGATAAACCAGGTAAAAATCCTCAGACATATAAGACCATGGAGTCCATGAAGTAGTATTAACGGCGTCTATTCGTTCAAATATCGGTATCATTTGCTCCTTAGGATTTCCCTCCGGGTCAGCGCCAATATACATATTCATCCTGGTAAACTGACGACCTCTTACATTAAATTTTCCACTTGTGGCGATAATAGAAAGGCCACCGCTGTTGTCGATTTGTATCTTAACATCTTCGTCAATCTTTACTGTCAGGTACGAACTTGTTTTATAGCACCTCTTATTCAGTATCCGGGTGGCTATATCGGCGGTTCCCTCAATGATTGTGTCGCCTGCGTCGTCGGGGCTTACGCTTCCGTTTTCGCCGTCCGACTTAAAAGAGCCTGTAAATGCATTGAGCGCAAGAACCGCATCGTTTGCCGATTCTGCAACTTCGCCGTTTATTTCTATTTGCGAATAATGTAATCCTTGCGAATTTATGCTTTCTATAAGGCGTATTGTTGAAATTATTTTTACAAGATCGCCTTTTGCTGTTGCAGTAAATATCGCCGGCATTACAGTATCATTTACAATGATGTTTTTTTTGTCGTTGTCTATTTGTTTTATTTGTAACATAATATATAATTTTTAAACTGGACATAATGTTAAATTTTCATTGACAGGTTCGTTTGTCAATATTTCATCCACATCCAAACCTGGATATTTATTATTCAAAAAAGTTTTGAATGCTGTATAGCGTTCATTTGCTGCCGTTTCGCTCAAAAGAGCAAAGTCGTCTTCTGTGATTTCTTCAAAAACGCCGAACTCCTGCAATACACTTTCTGTTATTGTTGTCTGCGTTCCGTTTGTGTCTTTTACTATTTCAATTTCCGTGAAAAATGCTTTTCCTGTGTTTGTTACTGCCATAATTTTTATATTTTTAATTTAATGAAATTCTAACAATTATCGGACGCCCATCATATTCATCCGGTCTCATTCTTCCTATTTCTGTGCCTCCATCTATGAATGAAGATATATTATCAACTGTTTGAGTAACAATTCCTGATGTTCCCTGCACTTCGAGAACTATATCTATATCACGAATTCCTGTTATCATGCCAGATTTAATCTGTATTTGAGACTCTAATGATATTGCTATTATAAAATCTTCTACATCTTCCGAGAATTGCCATGTGATTAATATTCTGTTATCCAGCAGCGGATGTTTTTTAAGGTTAAGATCAAGCCTGATTGCCTCACCAAAATTATCTGTCAGTTGACAAATCGGATTAACATATTCGGCTGATATATAAGTTAATGTATCGTCGAGTTGCTGACAGACAGGGCTTGTATAAGTTGCAGATACATATGTTATTGTCTGTTCGATTTTCTGACAAACAGGATTTGCATAATTGGCTGATATGTATGTTTCTACAAGTTTTTGACAAATCGGATTGGTAAATGTTGCCGATGCATACATTTTTGCCATTTTCTGACAAATCTGATTGACAAATGCTGCTGATATGTATTCAGTCAGTTTTTCATATATAATAAGGTAATCCGAACTTATATCAGGTCGATATGTAAATTCAAACGAGCGCAGATTTTCTTTTGATGAAGTTTCTGCAGTAATTTCATCAATTATAACTGCGTTAAGTTTGTTGTTTTCGAACAGATATATTTTTTTCGACATAAAAAAGTCGAGCAGCCAGGCTGTGTCATACTTTGTAAGCCAGCCTGTTGTCTGCGTTTTTATATCCGATTTTTCTGCAAAAAAAGTTTGTTCTGTGTCGCTCATGAGCGCTGTTTCGCGCGTAAATTCTGTGCTGTGTTTTATTTCGCCTGTGCAGCAAACAGTATCTATTCCGCCGAGCGAATTTTCAAACAAAAAATATTGCTCATCGGGTAACGATTTCACAACAGTATAATATTGATATTTACTTATTTTGTTTGCGTTGAAACTGTTTGTTGCGCAAACAACCGCTTCTGCTTTCACAACCCGTTTCAGCGCAGACTTCAAAATTGCGCTTATGTTTACAGTATAAACATTGTTTGCGCTCATTGCAGTAACTGGTATGCTTATCGGATTGCCGGTTTCAAAATATGCTGTGATATAAAGGTAGGATGTTTGCGTTGCGTGGTATGTAAGGAATTCGGGCTGCTGCAATGTGATTTTTTTCATTTTCGGTTGCCATGTAAGAAAATTTTTTGTAAGAAAATTTACGGGCGTATTGTTGAAATCCTTTATACCGCAACGCAATGCTGAAAAGTTATAAGAAGTTGTGTTTATTTTAAGAACAAAATTTTTTCTGATATTTTGCTGCACAAAAACATTAGTTGAAGGAACTGTAAATGTCAATTCATTGATAACGACATCTGCAATATCAAGCGAAACAAGGCTGTCGAAGTCGGGCGTATAAGTTTCGTCGAGCAGTGTTTTATCTGCTGTAAGCAACTGCACGCGAACTTCGGCATCCGACTGTACTTTTACTTTCGGCAGATTGCCCGAAAAGCAAAGTCCCTCAGGCTTTGATATTACAGTTGTCGACATCAGATTTTGTTTTTGAGTATATAATCAAAAAAAAGATTTGCAAGTTGCGCATAAGAGCGTTCTTCTTTGTCGTCATCCCTGCAGGCAGGAAAAAATTCAAGTCGTCTGCCCAAGCCTTCTTCTATTGTTATAACTGCTTTTTTGTCTATGTGCTGGTCGTCTTTGAATACAATTTTTGTTGTCATTTCTGTTTTTTTGTTTCAAAAGTAGAAATGAAAATTTTTGCAATAAAGGACAAAAAGCGCTAATTTTACAGGTGTGCGGCTCGGCTGCGCACGGGCGTCTGTTTGTGAAACAGGCGCATAATCATTTATGTATCGAAAAGCAAACTTTGATGTATGGTTTGCTTTTTCATTCAGATACATAAAGGATAAAACTCAAATCTGCTTTGAGTTTTCAAAAAACATACACAGCTGCGATGCAATCGCACGGGCGTCTGTTTGTGAAACAGGCGCATAATCATATTGCCACTCTGCCTACCATAAACCAAACATCATACTCAAACGAAACAGTCTGTATATAAGCATCTTGATACGGACCCGGAGAGTACCACAATTCCGCAGATCCCCAAAATCCCGATTGTCTGTAAAATTCACCTCCTGCATTCCAGTCTGCTAATGTCGGTTCAGGAAGCGATTCAGGCGTTGGCTCGTTTACTGCAAAGTAAACATAGGTGAAGTAATAATGATCTCCCCAAAACGGTAATATTTCATTCAACACACCATCAGCATTATTGCGTTTTATCCAGTAATAATTATACCCTGTTTCCGTCGGTTCTACAAAATTAAATCCATAGTTGAATTCAGTATTCGGCAATTGCCTGCGAAGCGTCAAAAAATTTGCTTCGGTAATTTTTATTATGTTTTTGGTGATTTGATATTTAAAGTTCGAAAGCAAAGCTTTCATGCCATTTATCAGTTTAGGTTTGTACATGTCTATTTTTAAAATATCTGTAACGGGCATGTTCAATTTTACTTTTAGCGGCAGCAAGGCATCGGCAAGATATTTTTCACGCGCCTGCCAAAACCTTTGCACAATGCCTTCATTTGTGCCGTAACACAGTGCAAGGCTGCTGTCGCTTCGCCGCTCTCCATTTGCATCGTATATTGTTGTTGTTCCCATGCCTGCTCCGCGCTGCATTCCTATCGCATAGCAAAATATTATAGATCCGCGTGTATCTCTTTCTTCTTTCACGTCGCCTGTTTTCACATTTTTTATTCCTGTTTTTTTATGTACTCTGTCGCCCGTAAGCGGTGCAAATAATCCGCCTGCAGGCTGATTATTTTTTCTGTAATTTATGATCGGCGACTGTTCGTCCGATACCTGTTTTTTTTCTTCTGCAAGGTTGTTTTTTCTTGTATGGTCAAAATAAAACATTCCTGCTGGTGTCAGCTGATACTGTACATTTGCTCCTGTTCCTGTTTTTTTTACATTATAAAACATTCCATTTGCTTTGCGAAAAACTATTGCTTTATCATCGTATGATGCAATCTGATTAAACATTAATTCGTCAACACCTATTATTATATTGTATGTGTCTGCAATGCTCTCTATCGATTCGGTTGGCGGTTCGGCATAATCAAGTGTTTTTTGCGATGATATTTGCAACTTCTTAAACGATTCCCATTCAATCATCGGTTTTTCTACAACAAATTTCGACAAGTCTGTGTCATAATCTGCTTCCGCCATATCTTCGAAAAAGAGTACCCTCACCGACCTGTCTTTTGAATTAAAAATAAAATCACAGTCGAATTTGTTGCGAATAACATCTATAAATTCTATTACTGTACAGTCAGGTACAATATCTGCAATATCCAATTTTCCATCACATATAGTATCTGCAACGCTGTTCAGAACAACAATTTTGCTCAAATCACTGTCGGTATGAAAAATACTTGGCGACTTAAACGAAAATCCGAAATGATTGAATATAAAATCAAGCAGACTGTACAGATATATGAAACATGTTGTCCCATAACCGGCAGGCACCTGAGTGTCTAAATATGTTCTTGCGTTTCTACCAATGAGCGGATAAGGTGTCGACTGTAATAAATCAACTTCATTTACATATTCATGCTCGCTGAAATTATCAGTATCAAGTCGTGTAATAATCGGAAATACGGCAAATTCCGAATTTCCATTTCGCATCCATCCCGTAAACTGATCTACCCACCACTGTGCTTTTTCTTCCTGTGTCGAACCTTGACCGATTCTTTCCGCTCCGAAATTTATCTCCGAAAGTTTCAGGTCCCCTGCACGCGTATAAAAATCTCCTTCATCAATGTAGAACGTACATGATATTCCCTCCTCTTTGCTTGCAGAAAAAATTATAAGTCTGCCATTTCGTTGAAAAACTCCATGACGAAGCACCGCATCGTGTTCGGTATCGAGTTTGTTTGTTCGTGCAATTCGGTTTGGATTGTCAAGTATGGATAAATTATGTTGCGAAAAAGGCAACTTTACAGGCAGCGACTGCGAGCCTTTTTCTGAAAAAAAAGGATTGGTTTCTTCTATTTCTATTGCAAAATCGGTTGAGAGTTCCAACTGTTGTCCATTAACCAAAAGTTCCATTTAGCATAAATTTATTATCGGTTTATCAAGCCATTCCTGAGTTGCGAATGACAGCCCCGAATTTGCAAAATCATCCGGATTTTCTTTTATAACAGATAAAGCCTGATTGATGAATGTGTCGCCATCATCATTCAGTCCAAGCGTGTATGCTGCAAGCGCAAAACGCAAAGGCTCAAGTAATTTCTTTTGCGCTTCGCTTAAATTGTTTACATTCATTGCATCAAGCAGTTCGTCTGTAAGTTTTTTGCCGATTGCTCCTGCTATTTTGCCTGCCATTACGCTTCGCATTTTTCCGCGTAAAGTGGCAAAATCAAGTCTGCATTTTGGAAAAATTGAAGCAACTGCTTCGCTCAATTGCGCATAATTTTTGAAAAGCATGTAAGTCGGCAAAAAACTGTCTGTAAACAGTGTGTATGATGGTGATGTTTCCCATAATTCCTTGCAGTCGCTTTCTTTTTCAAGGAATACAAGTAAATCTTCAACAGCATCAGCGCACTGTTTTTTTAAACCAGCACGCAGGTCGGCAACCCGCTCTTTACTTGCCGGCGCCACTTTTTCATTGTTTGTTACTGCAAAACCTGCAGCGGTTAAGATAAGGTTTAGCTGCGGAACGGCGGCGCAAAATGCATGCAGCGAAATTATGCGCTCTGCCTTACTTACAAGAACCAAATCGCTGTTTGCTTCCTTTTTTGCAACGATAAAATCATATAACAGGTTTCCAAGTATATTGTTTCGCAGCCATGATTCTGTTGCTCTTATGCTTTCTTCAAGTTCCGCAAAACTTATTGCATCTGGCGTTATCGCTGCAATATGTTTTTTTACTGTGTTAATATTATCAACTATCATTTTTATTCTGTTTTAACTGAATTATTATCTACTGTTTCTACTTTGCCTGTTTTCGACTGGTCAAGCGCTGTAAATGTATATTCCGGTACCTGTATTACAAAATTTTTGTCCCACCCATTAAAGCGCTTTATCAGCGAAAATGTGCGTAATACACGATGCAGAAGCGGTTTCGTCAAAGCCTGTTTTATCATGAACAATTCCCGTTTGTCGGTACCGCCGAGGCTGCCTTTGTTTTTGCCCGGCGTAGCGCCTATCAGTGCAGTGTGAACGCCCATTGAGTATGATATTATATTACTTGCTTCTTCGCTGTCTTGCAGCAGTTCGCCTCCCGACAAATCATTTTTTATTGGAATTATTTCTATCAACTTCTCTTCTGCTGTCCCTGTTGCAACTTGTCTTATTCTTTTCTCAACTGCAATAGCCTTGCCTGCATTTTCTTTTCCCGAAGCGAAGTTTGACAATTTTTGTATTTGCTCGTTTCTGAACTCCTGCACCGCTTTTTTGTCGGTTTCACTGATGCCGTAAAGTTGATACATCCTGTCCCAATAATCCTGACTTATGTATATAATGTATTTTACGCCAAGGTTATTTTTTAAGATAGTATTTTTCAAAAGTGGAATTGCAACGGCATGGTCATACCATCCGCTTTGAAAAATGCTGTACCAATTCGGCAAAGGATAATACTGTCTGCCCGGCGTCGGCATGAATACCGACAGCATAAAACGCAACTGTTTGTATTTGCTGCTGTTCAATTTTGTTTGCAGGTCAAGCAGTGGGTTGTAGTCATCGAGCGTATCGGTTACTTCTATGTCCTGTTCTGTCGGGCTGTTATCCCATTTTGCCGAATAAAGATGATATTCTATCATCGCCTTGCTGTTCATTACGCTCCAGCGGCTGAACATTGCCTCTTTTGAGCGCAGCGAAACAATTTTGCGCCTGTCAAGCGACAAAATAATTTCAGGAAATGCATTAAAAAAATAATTCATGTCGGTAAGTTGCTCAAGCATAAACAGCCCAATGTCATTATCTTCAAAAAATTCCGCTTCTTCGCCGTCGAGCAGTTCTTCATAGCCGACAACTTTATTGTTTTCAATTATCCGCCGCATTGGTTTTGGACCAAGTCCATAAGCAACTTGCGTATTAAAAAGCAGATTTGAACTTACCACTTCGCTTGCTTCTGCTTTTGCGCGTATTTGTTGCGGCAAATCATTGTCTTCACCCCATTTTGCGACCTTGTATTTGCCGATTATTGCCGGTTGCAGGTCTCGATCTTCAAATATGCTGTTCGATGGCTGCATTGCTATTATCTGCTGCGCTTCGGGAATGTAACTTATTCCCATTCCCAATTCTATTATTTCCATTTTAATTTATTTTATTTTTAAATTTACAGTTCTTATAATACAACTCGCTGCCCGTCGAATTCTATAATTGAAACACGGCGTATCTTGCGAATTTCGCCACTTTCCAATAATTTTATATTCATTGTGTTGCCGGCACTGTGCCACGAAGTGCAAATGCACCGGCTGCATGTTATAACATCGCCCTCCCTGTCAACAAACTTTATCGAAAATTCGGGCAGGCTCCGCACCTCTTTGTGAATTTGTGAAATGTGTATCATTTTTTTTGAAAAATTATGTAAACAAAAATAATGGCAAAAAAGATGTTATTAAAGGACAAAGATTATATTATATTTACTGTTATATTTTCAACAATGCTAATCGCTGCCTGCTGTCCATATTTTTCAGCCATTATTTTGGCAAGTTTGTTTACCTGTCCGAAAAATACCTTTGTATACCATTTTTTCTTTTTTCTGTTACTTTTCAATCCTGCCTTTACGCCTTTTCCAACTCCAAGGTCTGCAAAACTCCCATAGTATGCATATGTGAAAATTATTTTTTGAAGATTCCCTCCCGAATCACGTATAACCTGATGTTTGAATGAATTCAACAGTTCTTTTGTTGAAATTACGTTAAGGTCAGAAATCCTGCGTTCCCAGCGCTCAATCACATATTTTGCCCACATTTCTAATGTTTCATGTTGATTTGTATCAGCCATTTATTAACAGTTTATTGTTAATTGTTAATAAATTCAATCTCCTGCTTTGTACTGTACAGAAATTCATAACCATACACATTCCCAGCAAGCGGTCCTGTTGGCGTGTAGCGAACGCTGCGCGCAAAGTCGATATATGCATCACTGTCGCTTCTGTCTGCATTATACCGAACAATTTCCGCCATTATTTTTTTACTTAATTCAAATGCTTTTAAAAATGCCTCCTTGCGCTCGGCATTTGTGTTTTGCGGTGCGCGGCAAACTACCCAAACCGCAATTGTTGCATTGTCGCAAAATCCTGATGCGAAAGATATGTTGCCTTCTTGAACATCCTCTACAAGCACGCACGGAAAAACTGTTGTGCGGATATTTTCAATTACCGAAACTGCTTCATCGAAGCCTGCTGCCGAAAATATCTGTTTTTCAGGTTCTGCAAATTCCTGCATGTCTTTAATTAATTGTTTTATCAAATCAAAATCAAGTTTCATTTTTTTAATTTACTGTTTATTTCGTTAATATTTTTCGCCTTTGTATTGAGTGCATGAAGCACTTCATGCACAGGCGTTTTATACACTTCTTTATTTTCATGCGCCTTGCCTTCCGTTATCGAATAAAGCATGTTCATTATGCTTTCGCTGTCATCATCATCTGCATCGGTATTGCCGAACTCAACCGTATTTTTTGCTGCCGAAAATAAATCAGGATATTTTTCTTTCAGCCAAATTTTTATTCCTGTCCACCACAAAAATATCGCAAGCCTTTGTCCTCTGCTCGAAAAAGCCCTTATTCGCAGTTTGTTATCTTTGATAAGTTCATCGCGATATGTTTCATTTTTGTGTCTGTACAAGACTGCAATCATGCAGCACAAATGTTCTTCCACTTTCGATTTGCTGTAGACTCTGTAATATCTGTCAGCCATGCAGTATTCTTCAAATGTTGTTTTCCACAGCTGACTGTCGTTAAACCACAAGCCTGCTATTCTGCTTTGACATCTCATCAATCCCGGCGTTTCAGCCAAAAATTTAAGTTTTTCGGCAAATGCAAAAATAATTTCTTTATCTATTTCAACAATATTCCTTTTATATCTGTACAGACCGAAATTTTGCAACCCGAGTTTTTCGCGCTGCTTAAATTCGTAATTCGAGATTTTTATTTTGTATGGACGCAAACCTGTAAATCGGAAAAAACAGCGCAACGCAAGTTCTTCGGCGCTCTCTATTCCACTGTCAAACAACTTTGCAACAAACACAATTTGCCTCTCTGTCAGTTCAATCCACGAGGT
>JAIRKV010000192.1 GCA_031259935.1 Prevotellaceae bacterium
GACATTAAACCCGAATATCTGCAAAATTATCTCCACGAATTTTGTTATAAGTTCAACCGCAGGTATTTTGGTGAACAATTGTTTGACAGACTTTTAATAGCTGCTGTGTCATACAAAAATCAATTTATGTATAATATTAAGTAATCATAAAAATTATTTAAGCCGCTGCGCTCCTTGATTTGCTTATTCGCATTCCATTAGGAATGCGTCGCTCGGTAGAAACGACATCTCTTTGTGCATCACGTGCGGGTTACTGCAGATGACTTGAAAAACCGCCGCTGCTCCGCACGTAACCTTTGTTGCGGTGAAATTCTACCGAGCGATGCATCCCGCAGGGATGCAGGAAACAAATGAACAATAAGGTAATAAGGTTAGCGAATGTGTGTTATCTTTTTCTACTAAGGTTGTTTTGTTTTTGAAATAAGGTTTTGTTGTATCGTCATTACGAGCGAAGCAAAGCAATCCAGAAAAAATAAACAGAGAAAAAATGGCAAAAAATCTTCTGGATTGCTTTGCTTCGCTCGTAATGACGATACAAGGAAGAAAAAACCTGTGCCTGTTTTGCCGACTTTTAGCTTGTATGTACGCAAAACACGGTATTTTTATTCGGCAATTTGCATTTATAAATGTTTATAATAAATGATTTCACTACTTTTTAAGGAGCGACTAGTTAAGATTAAAAAAATAAAAGACCTGCTTTTATTACGGCAAGTCTTTTATTTTATATAGTATAATTTCAATTATTGGCGTATTGCTTTTATTCCGGGAAGTTCAACTCCTTCCATGTATTCGAGCAAAGCGCCTCCGCCTGTTGATACATAACTTACATCATTTGCCAATCCGAATTTGTTGATGGCGGCAACCGAATCGCCTCCGCCGATTAATGAATATGCGCCTTTCTTTGTGGCTTTTGCAACTATTTTTGCAATAGTTTCGGTACCTTTGGCAAATTTTGAAAATTCAAATACGCCGACAGGTCCGTTCCAAAGGATGGTTTTTGAGTTCAAAATTACATTTTCCCAAATCGAAATTGTTTTAGGCGAAGCATCCATTCCTTCCCAGCCATCGGGAATATTGTCAATAGGTACAATCAGCACACTGGCATCATCGCTAAACGAATTACCTGCAACTGTTTCAACTGAAAAATAAATTTTTACGTTTTTTTGTTTTGCATCTTCCAGAATTTCCAGCGCCAAAGGCATATATTCATCTTCGCATATGGAATTTCCTATTTTTCCGCCTTGAGCTTTTATAAAAGTAAATCCCATTCCGCCGCCTATAATAAGATTGTTAACACGGTCTAAAAGACGCTTGATTATTGTAATTTTAGACGAAACTTTTGAGCCGCCGAGAATAGCCGTAAACGGACGTTCGGGCGATTCAAGCACTTTGTCGATGGCTTTTAATTCTCCTTCCATTACGTATCCGAACATTTTGTCGCCGGCGAAATATTCGGCAATCAGCGCCGTAGAAGCGTGTGCGCGGTGCGCTGTTCCAAAAGCATCATTGATGTAGCAATCGGCATACGAGGCTAATTTTTTGACAAATTCTTTCTGACTTTCTTTCATTGCTTTTTTTGCGGCTGCCTTTGTTTCGTCGCTTGCGTCTGCGGCAAGTCCGCGCGGTTTACCTTCTTCTTCGGCATAAAATCGAAGATTTTCGAGCAGCATCACTTCGCCGGGTTTAAGTTCCGATGCCATTTTTGCAGCTTTCTCGCCCATGCAGTCGCCGGCAAAGGCAACTTTAACGCCCAAACGATTTTCGATAGCGCCAACAATATGTGAAAGCGAAAATTTATCGTCATTATTCTTTTTGGGACGTCCCAAATGCGACATTAAAATTACCGAGCCGCCTTTTTCCAGTACTTTTTTGATTGTAGGAATTGCGGCACGAATACGGGTGTCGTCGGTTACTTCAAATTTTTCGTTCATGGGAACGTTAAAATCAACGCGTATGATTGCGCGCTTACCGCTGAAATTATAGTTGTCAATTGTTTGCATATCTTATATTTTTAATTTATTTAACATCAAATGGAATTGCAAAGATAGCATTAAATTTCCCAATTGCATACAAACGAATAAAATTTGTTTTTGCTGCCATTGCTAACATGGTGAACAACCGAAGAATCGAAACGCAGTTCAACAGTTTAATTCGGAATTTATAGAAAAAAATATTATATTTAAAGGTGAAAAATATGATGCAAAATAATTTTTCTCGCTTTGTTAATAAAATTTGGTGTATATTTGAGCCCGAAAATGATTTATGACATGCAAATTTTAAGTCCCGATAAAAGATGGAAAGATTACGAACTTATTGACTGTGGCGACTTTGAAAAACTCGAGCGCTTCGGGAAATTCGTTGTGCGCCGCCCCGAACCAAAAGCAGTATGGACAAAATCGCTTGACAGTGAACAGTGGGAACAATTGGCGGATTCGACATTCAAACAGGGCGCAGGTTTCGGAAAATCGGGAAAAGAAGACAGCGGCACGTGGATAAATAAACCGTCGATGCAAGAGCAGTGGACAATCAATTATAAAAACAAAGAATTGGATTTCAAATTACGGCTTGGATTAACATCGTTCAAGCATGTCGGCATTTTCCCCGAACAGGCTCCAAATTGGGATTATATCTACGAAACAATAAAAAAATTTGATATGGAAAAACCGCGAATTTTGAATTTGTTTGCTTATACGGGCGGAGCGTCAATAGCGGCAAAACTTGCAGGCGCCGATGTTGTGCATTTGGATTCGGTGAAACAGGTTGTTACATGGGCGCGCGAAAATATGCAAATCAGCAATATCGACAATATACGCTGGATAATTGAAGATGCAATGAAGTTTATAAAACGCGAAGCAAAACGCCAAAACCGCTATAATGGAATTATCCTCGACCCGCCTGCTTACGGACATGGCGCCGACGGTGAAAAATGGAAACTTGATGAAAATATTTTTGAGATGCTTGAGTATTGTAACAAAACGCTCGAACCTGCAAACAGTTTTTTGCTGCTGAATCTTTATTCAAACGGTTTTTCGGCAATAGTTGCCGATACGCTTGCAAATTCTGTTTTCGGCAACATAAAAGAAAAAACTTTTGGCGAACTTGTGCTTGAAGACAGATTTGGCAAACGGTTGCCGCTAAGCGTTTTTTCAAGAATAAAATTATGAATATTATACAATTAATTATAAAAAATAATGATACAATTACTTTCGATAAAATGGAATGTTGACCCTGTAATGTTCAGTCTGGGATCAATTCATATTCGTTATTACAGCATTTGCTGGCTGTTATGTTTTTTTGTGAGTTATGTTATTTTCAGAAAAATATTCAAAAAAGAAAATCTGAAACGTGAACTTTTAGACAAACTTACAATAAATTACGTCATACCTTTTACTTTCATTGGTGCGCGACTGGGGCATTGCCTGTTTTATGAAGGCGCTCATTATCTGAAATATCCATGGGAAATAATTTTGCCTTTTCACGATGGCAAATTTACAGGTTATGCAGGACTTGCAAGCCACGGAGCAGCGCTTGGCATTTTGTTTGCATTATGGCTTTTTTGCAGAAAATACAGGAAACCGTATATATGGTCGCTCGACAGAATTGCAATTGCCGTACCTGTGGCAGGCGCTATTGTACGTTTAGGAAATTTGATGAACTCCGAAGTTTACGGACACGCAACAGACCTTCCGTGGGGATTTGTTTTTGTGCGAGCAGGCGAAACTGCTCCCGCACATCCTTCGCAAATATATGAAATGCTTGCCTATCTGTTGCTTTTTGCAGTTTTGTATTATCTGTTTTTCAAAAAAGATTTGGGAATCAAAATGCCGGGTATTATTTTTGGAATATTTTTAATGGGACTTTTTACAGCGCGTTTTTTGATAGAATTTGTAAAAGAAAATCAGTCTGAATTTGAAGAACAAATGCTGTTGAATATGGGGCAATGGTTGAGTTTGCCATTTATAATTGCAGGCGCAGTAATACTTGTGTACTGTTTACTAAACAAGATTCCCGTAAATGATAAATCTGTTAAATCCAAATAAAATTACAATTAAAAATAATGAAATCAGTTTTTTACAAAATAAATTTATTGATTTTAAATCATTGGCAATACCGCATAAAAAAAACTTTTTGACAAATAATATTGGTAATTAGAAAAAAACAACTATCTTTGCAGCCCTGAAAAAGGAAAATATATAGGTATTAACTGAAATATAATGGACACACTAAGTTACAAAACAGTTTCGGCAAACAAGGCTACAGTACGGAAAGAATGGGTTTTGGTTGACGCAACAGATGTTGTTTTAGGTCGTCTTGCATCTCGCGTAGCGCTTATACTTCGCGGCAAGACAAAACCTAATTACACGCCTCACGTAGATTGTGGTGATAATGTTGTAATTATTAATGCAGAAAAAGTGAGACTTACAGGTAAAAAATTGACGGATAAAGTTTATGTTCGTCATACCGGCTATCCCGGCGGGCAAAGATTTACGACCCCAAACGAATTATTGAAACGTAAACCTCTCGCAGTAGTAGAAGAAGCAATCAGGGGAATGCTTCCGAAAAACAGACTTGGCGCACAACTGTTTCGCAATTTGCATGTATATGCAGGCAGCGAACACAAACAGGAAGCGCAAAAGCCCAAACAAATTAATATAAACGAACTTTTATAATTAAGAATGGAAGTAATTAACGCACTTGGAAGAAGAAAATCTGCCATAGCACGTGTTTACATAAGCGCAGGCAAAGGAAACATTACTGTCAACGGTCGCGAATTAAAAAAATACTTTCCATCTGATTTGTTGCAGTACGTAGTAACACAACCGCTTGTGTTAACGGAAAATGTTGATAAATACGACATTAAAGTTAATCTTATAGGCGGTGGCACAAGAGGTCAGGCAGAAGCATTGCGCCTGGCTGTTGCACGCGGACTTTGCAAAATAGATGCGGAAGCCAATCGCCACGTGTTGAAAGAACACGGTTTGCTAACTCGCGACTCGCGTGTTGTAGAACGTAAAAAACCGGGACGCCCCGGAGCACGCAAAAGATTCCAGTTCAGCAAACGTTAGAATCGGATTGAGTTTTTGATATTAAAATAAAATTAATATCAGACACAAAAACTATGGCAATGTACAACAGCGGTTTAATTGATAATAAAATAACGGAAACAAAACAGAACGTCAGACAGAAAACAATGCTGCTGTTGCGAAAAATTGTTTCGATCGAATAAAGTTCGCTACGAAAACAATTGATGAAATGAGTAAACAAAATGTTTAAAAAAGGTTTAAACCAAAAAATTAATTAAAAAAATGTCAAGAACAAATTTTCAAGAATTACTTGATGCAGGTTGCCACTTCGGACACTTAAAAAGAAAATGGAATCCCAAAATGGCGCCATATATATTTATGGAAAAAAACGGTATACATATTATCGACCTGCACAAAACAGCAGTAAAAATAGATGAAGCGGCTCATGTACTGAAACAAATAGCCCGTTCGGGTCGCAAAGTTTTGTTTGTTGCAACAAAAAAACAGGCAAAAGACATTGTATCTGAAAAGGTACAGACAATAGGAATGCCTTATGTTACAGAACGCTGGGCAGGCGGAATGTTAACCAACTTCCCTACGATTCGCAAGGCAATCAAAAAAATGAACGTTATTGATAAAATGAGTATAGATGGAACATTCGATACATTATCAAAACGCGAAAGATTACAGGTTACGCGCCAGCGCGCAAAATTAGAGAAAAACTTAGGTTCGATAGCCGATATGGCACGACTTCCGGCAGCTGTTTTTGTAGTAGACATACAAAAAGAAGCAAACGCCGTGAAAGAAGCAAACAGGCTGAATATTCCGGTATTCGCAATAGTTGATACCTGTTGCGATCCTACGCCTGTGGATTATGTAATTCCGGCAAACGACGATGCGGCAAAATCAATATCGCTGATAATAAATATTGTTTGCAAAGCAATAAATGAAGGAAACGAAGAACGTAAATCAGAGCGCGAAAAAGAAGAAACCGACACTATCGCTAAAAAGGAAGTAAACCATAGCGAAATAAAAGAATTTTCAAATAGAAAATTGCGCGCGCGTAAAAATAAAAGAGATTGATAACAATTAAAAGGTTAAAAATTATAAAGATATGGAAATTAAAGCAGCAGATGTAGCCAAATTAAGAAAAATGACGGGCGCAGGAATGATGGACTGTAAAAATGCACTTGTCGAAGCAAACGGCGATTACGACAGAGCACAGGAAATAATACGGGAAAAAGGTAAACTTGTTGCCGCAAAACGCGCCGACAGAGAAACTGTTGAAGGAAGCGTAATAGTAAAAATAACAGCCGACAATCGTACAGGTATTATTGTTGGATTAGGCTGTGAAACCGATTTCGTTTCAAAAAATCAGGAATTTAAGGATATCGCAAACTCAATTGCCGAACTTGCAATCGACAAACTTCCGGCAGATACCGAAGTGTTGAAAACACTAACCATTGGCGATGAAACCGTTGACAGTATCATAACTCGGCAAACAGGAAAAACCGGTGAAAAACATCAACTTTGCTATTATGCACAAATAAAAGGCGAATACGTTGCAGGATATATTCACATGACAGGAAAATTAGCATCAGTAGTTGCATTCAGCAAAATTTTTGATGCTGAAGCAGCAAAAGAAATAGCAATGCAAGTTGCTGCAATGAATCCCGTTTCGGTTTCGGAACACGACTGTCCTGCGGAAATAAAAGAACGCGAATTAAAAATAGGTCGTGAAAAAGCCATACTGGAAGGTAAACCTGAAAATATTCTTGACCTTATTGCACAGGGTTATTTAAATAAATTCTACAAAGAATCAACATTATTGAATCAGGCATTTATTAAAGAAGCAAAACAATCGGTAGCCGATTATATTAAATCAGTTGATCCCGAAGTAAAAGTACTTGGATTTATACGTTTTTCGCTAAGCGATTAGGTTTTTATTTTGATTAAAAAAAGAACGCTCTTTTTTGAGCGTTCTTTTTTTGTTGTATTAGTCGCTCTTTAATAAGCAGACAATACATTTATTATTAATAACTTGTGGATAAAAACATTTGCATAAAATTGCAGGAATTATTAAATTACAGTCAAAAAACAGGAAAATTATGTTAGGAAAATTACAGGAAAAAAATCAGCGGGAATTGTTTCGCACACGCCTTGAAGATATGATCAATCCAAACCACGAGTTGGCATTGCTGTCGAAAGCCATTGACCGGAATTATTTTGATGAAGAATTTAAGAATTTGTATTCGGAAAACGGACGGACGGGTATGCCCGTAAGGTTGATGGTTGGTTGCCTGATACTCAAGCATATGTATAATTTAGGAGATGAGCGACTTCCTGAATTTTGGATTCGCGATGTTTACTTCCAATATTTTTGCGGAGGGGTGTTTTTTGAGCACAAATTTCCATTCGATCCGTTTCTTCTTTTACAGTTTTTGCCAGCTTGTCGGCTATCCTGTTTAATATTTGCTCGTTAATCCCCTCAAATTTGGTCTTAAGAACTTCAAAAATTTTTTTCTTCATAATATTTCCCCCCAAAATTATATTAAATTTAACAAATAACACCTTTAATAACCGTATTAGTTATCAACACGTTATTGACAGTTTATGTGAATTTAACAAATAAAATGAAGTATAATCACTATACTTCATTATTTTTGTTGAAAAATACTTCTAATAAAAGTACGTTTACATTA
>JAIRKV010000201.1 GCA_031259935.1 Prevotellaceae bacterium
TTGCGATGAAATTTCTACCAACATTCTATCCCTACGGGATATTTTTTTTTGCGTTTTTTTCATTATTCATTCATTTTTAATCATACAAATCAAAGTTTGGACGGTTTTGTCGAATTGCATTCCGTTAGGAATGCGTCGCTCGGTAAAAACCACGTCCCTTTGTGCATCACGTGCGGGTTGCCGCAGATGACTTGAAAAATCGCCGCTGCTCCGCACGTCATGGGCAGTTGCCCGCGTGTTATGGGCAGTTGCCCGAGCGTCATGGGCAGTTGCCCGCACGTCATGGGCAGTTGCCGATATGAAATCCGCACCTGCCGATACGACATCCGCACCTGCCGATACGACATCCGCACTTGCCGATACGACATCCGCACTTGCCGATACGACATCCGCACCTGTCGAGACGAAATCCGCACTTGCCGATACGAAATCCGCACATGCCGATATGAAATCCGCACCTGCCGATACGACATCCGCACTTGCCGATATGAAATCCGCACCTGCCGATACGACATCCGCACCTGCCGATGCGAAATCCGCACTTGCCGATACGAAATCCGCACCTGCCGATACGACATCCGCACCTGCCGATACGACATCCGCACCTGCCGATACGAAATCCGCACCTGCCGATACGACATCCGCACTTGCCGATACGAAATCCGCACCTGCCGATACGACATCCGCACTTGCCGATACGACATCCGCACCTGCCGATGCGAAATCCGCACTTGCCGATAAAATATCCGTATATGTCGATATGAGTTTTCTCTGGGATGGCATGATTAACAGGGTTTTACAAGCCTTGTATACGCAAAAATCGAGTGTAAAATCGTTTTTTTGCGTTTTTTGCGATATGGTCGCAAGCCTAATATTCAAGCGGGTTTCACGCATTTCTGACTTATAATTTATATTATAGGACAAGCTAAATAATTGCATAATAATGTATTGTAAATTTATTTTAAAAATATTCTAAAAATATTTTTAAAATATGGGGGTTGTATTATTAAATATTTATTTAACTTTGCGCAAGATAAATCTTGTCCTATAATATAAATTATAAGACAAAAAAAATTTAACACTTGCTGAGTGAATTTTCTTGTTTTTTAGTCCACGAATTGCACGAATTTTTTTGTTTGTATTGTTCGTCATTGCGAGCGAAGCGAAGCAGTGAAACTCGCAGGGTTCGGCGTAGCCAACCAATCCAGAAAAAAACAAAGCACAAGTCTGGATTGCTTCACTGCTTCGCAGTTCGCAATGACGGTTTGTTCTTTAAATTTTTAAATGTTTAAATCTTTAAATCGCTGCGCAATGACGTGCTGCTTGCTTTTATGTCAAAACAAAACCGATAGAAATTTTTGATTTGTCCTGTCATTGCTGTTTTTCGTTGGTAAAGATTGACTGTTTATTGTTGTGAAATAATATTTTTGTTTATTTTTGCATAATTTTTAAAAAACTGATATGAAATTTGGTGTAATAATATTTCCCGGTTCAAATTGTGATCATGATATGATTTACGTAATGCGCAACATTCTTGGTCAGGAAGTTGTGCAGCTCTGGCATAAAGATACCGACTTGCAAAATGTTGATGGCATATTGCTTCCCGGCGGATTTGCTTACGGCGACTATCTGCGTTCGGGCGCTCTTGCAAAATTTTCGCCTGTTATGAATAAAGTAACAGCATTTGCGGACTCCGGCGGATTTGTGTTTGGCGTTTGTAACGGATTTCAAATCCTGTGCGAAGCAAACTTGCTGCCCGGAGTGCTGCTGCACAATAGCAGTCAAAAATTTATTTGTCGCAATACTTATATTCTTCCCGATGGAAAAGACACTTATCCAACATATTTTCTCGACAGACAAAGAGCCTTGAAAATACCGGTTGCACATGGCGAAGGTCGCTATTTTGCCGATGAACAAACGCTTACGGAACTGAATAAAAACGAACAGATTATTTTCAGATATTGCAGTGAAGATGGGAAAATTTCAGATGAATTTAACCCTAACGGTTCGCTCGAAAATATTGCAGGCATTTGCAATTCAACACGAAATGTTTACGGAATGATGCCTCATCCCGAGCGCGCTGCCGACGAAAATCTTGGCAATACGGACGGACTGCTTATTTTTGAATCAATACTTAAAATGATGAAACAGCGACATTAAAACATAGTTTATATTGCGGGAATAGCTCAGTTGGCAGAGCGGCGGCTTCCCAAGCCGCAGGTCGCGAGTTCGAACCTCGTTTTCCGCTCAAAAAATCTTTATTCTTTCTTTGCAAGTTGCGAAATGAATAAACCTGATATTACAGCAGCCATTCCGAACCATTGAGCCGTTTTGAGATGTTCATCTATCATAAAAAAAGCAAACAGAGCAGTCAATACTGGAATTATATAACAAAAAACGCCTGATTTTGTTACACCCAGCGCTTTTACGGCATTTGAATAAAAAATAAAGGCAATGACTGATGCAAAAACTGAAAGCAGTACAAGAGAAAAAATCGCTTCAAATGTAAATTTCATGTCGCCCACATGCGAAACATCAATAATAAGAAAACAGGGAATAAAATATATCAAACCTGCGAAATTTTGATAAAAAACGAGAGTAGTTGCATTATATCGATACATTATGTATTTCACCAAAACAGCATATCCGATGGCAGCAACAACGGCTCCGAAAACCAGAACAGCGCCAAAAAACTGTCCGCTTAAATCGCTGTCGCCAACAAAAACAACAATAATAACGCCAGCCATCGAAACAATAATGCCGACGACGGTTGCCCAACCGATTTTTTCTTTCAAAACAATGAAACCTGTAAGAGTTGTAAACAGCGGAATTGTTGCAACAATAACGCTTGTAACCGTTGGCGATACCATTGTCTGTCCGTATGTTTCGCATAAAAAATATAAAAACGGCTCGCACATTGCCAGCCCGAGAAAATATTTCAAATGTCCGGTCTTGATTTTTTGAATATTTCCCGTATGTTTTGCCCATAAACCAAGTAAAATCGTAGCAAAAACCATTCGTATCAAAACAAGCGTAATCGGAGTAATGCCCGATTTAAGAACAATGTCAGTCCATACAAACGAAAAACCCCAGAAAATGTTGGCAAGAATTATCTGAATATAAATTTTGTATGACACTTTTTTGTTTTGCATTTCAACTTTAAAAAATTGAGCAAAGGTAAAATAAATTAAGTTCATATTCAAAGGCGATAGCATTTTAATATATTGACAGGCTGTTTATAATTGAGTTTATGTGGAATATTTCGTGTGTCTTTGCATCATGTTTAATAAAAAAAAGACAACAAATGGATTTTAGCGGCATTTATATGGAAAAACGTCTATTTTAAGGAACGATTATTTTATTAGACTTCATGTAATAACAGCAAGCAGATTCAATTACTTTCTTCATTAATTTTATAATTTAGAAAACTTTATCGTATATTTGCACATTATAATCTTACAAAAATAAGCGATGAAAGAAACTGTATTAAACAAATTTCTTCGTTACATTGCAATTGATACGCAATCGGACGAAAACAGCAATACTCAACCAAGCACGATGAAGCAACTGAACTTGTCGAAATTGCTTGTGAAAGAATTAAAAGCAATGGGAATAAAAGATGCCGTACTCGACGAATACGGCTATGTGATGGCAACAATTCCTGCTAACATAAAGAAAAAAACGCCTGTAATCGGATTTATTGCTCATGTTGATACGGCGCCCGATTTAAGCGGAGCAAATATAAAACCGCAAATAATAGAAAATTACAATGGAAAAGACATTGTTCTAAACAAAGAAAAAAAAATAAATCTTTCGCTTGCCGATTTTCCCGAATTAGCCGATTTCAAGGGCAAAACTCTTGTAACAACCGATGGAACAACGCTTTTAGGCGCCGACGATAAAGCAGGAATTGCCGAAATTATGACTGCTGCCGAATTTATTATGAAACATCCTGAATTTAAACACGGTACAATAAAAATAGCTTTTACTCCCGACGAAGAAATCGGGCGCGGAGTAGATAAATTTGATGTGAAAAAATTCGGGGCGGATTATGCTTATACTGCAGATGGCGGCGCTCTGGGCGAGTTGGAATATGAAAATTTTAACGCCGCTTCGGCAAAAATAAAAATACAGGGAAACAATATTCATCCCGGATATGCAAAAGGAAAAATGATTAATGCTATTCTCGCCGCAATGGAACTTAACGCATTGTTGCCGATAAACGAACGTCCCGAATATACCTGCGATTATGAAGGATTTTTTCATATTACCCATTTCGAAGGTAATGTTGAACAGGCATCGATGCAATATATTATTCGCGACCACAATCGTAAAAAATTTGAACAAAAGAAAAAAACAATCAAAAAATGTGTGGATTTTTTAAATAAGCGATACGGAAAAGATGTTTTGACTCTTGAACTGAAAGACCAGTATTATAATATGCGCGAAATGGTAGAACCGCATTATCATGTTGTAGAAACGGCATTTAAAGCAATGAAATTAGCAGAAGTAGAACCTCTTGTACGACCTGTTCGCGGAGGCACGGATGGCGCCCGGCTTTCGTTCATGGGTTTGCCTTGCCCGAATATTTTTGCCGGCGGACACAATTTTCACGGAAAATACGAGTTCGTTGCAGTAGAATCAATGCAGAAAGCAACAGAAGTTATTTTGAACATAATAAAACTTTATGCCGAAAAATAATTTAATATTTATGAATATTTACGATAAAATTTTTTATAAAGCGCTGAATCTGGAGCCTTTGTCGGCAAAAGAATTGACGCTGATATATAAATTTGCAGAAACAGGCGAATTGATGTTTGTGGGCAATCGGTTACGACAGATTCATGTGCAGGGCAACAGCGTAAGCTGGCAAATCGACCGCAATGTAAATATCACAAACGTCTGCATCTCAGGATGTAAATTCTGTAATTTTCATTGTAAACCGCATGAAACTGAAAAATCATATACAACAACATTAGATGAATATATAAAAAAAACAGAGGAATTAATAGCGCTGAACGGCGACCAGCTTTTGTTGCAGGGCGGCTTGCATCCCAATTATGGTTTGAATTTTTATATAAATCTTTTTTCACAACTGAAAAACTGTTATCCCGACATAAAGCTTCATGCGCTTGGACCGCCTGAAATTGCTCATATTGCATATAAGGAAAAAAAATCGTATCGCGAAATACTGGAAAAACTTGTTGAAGCAGGTTTGGACAGTCTTCCGGGAGCCGGAGCCGAAATTTTGTGCGACCGCGTGCGTAAACAAATATCGCCTGCAAAACCTGATTCGCAAGCATGGCTCGACGTTATGAGCGAAGCGCATAAACTCAATTTACCAACTTCGGCAACAATGGTCTTCGGTCATATCGAAACTTTGGACGAAAGAATAGACCATTTGATAAAAATACGAAATTTGCAGGACAAAAAACCGAAAAACGCCTGCGGCTTTCTGGCTTTTATATGCTGGCCCATGCAATTTGGAGCAACAGAACTCGGCAAAAAAATTGGCAATAAAACAGCAACTGTCGATGAATATATACGAACAATAGCAATAAGCCGCATTGCATTGAACAATATTACAAATATACAAACTTCATGGCTTACAGCAGGTAAAGATACGGCGCAAATTGCATTACATTCGGGCGCAAACGACATGGGATCGATTATGATTGAAGAAAACGTAGTTTCGTCGACAGGCACAATAAACACTTTTGACGCAAACGGAATACAGCAAGCCATTTATGATGCAGGTTTTATGCCGTGGCTGCGAAACCAGAAATACGAAGCAAGATAATTTACAGTTAAATGCGAATATATGAACAGTCAACAAATATTTGAACAGATAAAACAGAAACAAAGTTTTTTGTGCATCGGACTTGACAGCGATATTAATAAAATTCCGCAACATTTACGCAAACAAAAAAATTCATTATTTGAATTTAATAAACAAATAATCGATGCAACTGCAAAATATTGTGTGTCGTACAAACCAAATACGGCTTTTTACGAAGCGTGCGGCGAATATGGCTTAAAACAGCTTGCAATGACTGTCGATTATTTAAAATCCAATTATCCCGAAATGTTTTTGATTGCCGATGCCAAACGCGGCGACATTGGCAATACTTCGCAAATGTATGCGCAGGCTTTTTTTGAAAAAATGAAATTTGATGCGATAACACTGTCGCCTTATATGGGAGAAGACAGCGCTAAACCTTTTCTTTCGTTTGCCGATAAATGGATTATTTTGCTTGCTCTTACAAGCAATGAATCTGCACATGACTTTCAAACCGTAAAAACCGAAAACGGCAAAATGATTTACGAAGAAGTAATTGAGCGTTCAAAAAATTGGGGAAATGCAAACAACACAATGTATGTTGTCGGAGCAACAAAAGCCGAAATGCTTGCTTCGATACGAAAAATAATTCCTCAACACTTTCTTTTGGTTCCGGGAACGGGAGCGCAAGGCGGAAG
>JAIRKV010000237.1 GCA_031259935.1 Prevotellaceae bacterium
GTTGCATGTTCTTTCCAAACGTTTTGTATAAATATTCAACCAATTGGCAAAATCCTGAAATCATTCATATTTATTTCTGGCAGACATCTGTTCAAGGCTTTTTCGCTGTTTGGGTAAAATTGTTTCATCTGCCGCATATCCTACTGAAATCAATAAATCGAGCCGCTTACGTTTTGGAATACCAAGTAATTTTTTTATTTTGTTTTCGTTAAACCAGCCAATGATGCAGGTTCCCAAATTTTCTTCCGTAGCCTGCAAACAGAAATGTGCGGCAGCAATTCCCACATCCATTATCGGATAGGGTTTATCTTTCATAATCATTCCTAATTTTGACATTAAATTTGGCGCTTCGCGAACAACGGCAACAATCACGGGACAGTTTTTTGTAAATTTGTTGAATCCCAAAACATTTGATTCGCTTGCTTCGGCAACTTTTAATTTCAGCTCGGGTTCGTCAACAATTACAAATTTCCACGGTTGAGCATTGCATGCCGAAGGTGCAAGGCGCGCCGCTTCAATGCAGCGATTTATTTTTTCTTCTTCAATCTGCTGCGATGAATATTTACGCACGCTTTGGCGTTTTTTTACAAGTTCTAAAAAATCCGTCATTTTATATATGTATTAAAAATTATGTTCAATCGTTTATTATTTGATGATAATATCGTTTCAATTTTTCAATATTCACCTTGCGCTTCGGGTAATGATGTTCCATAATCAATTCTCCGTTTTCATTCATTTTAAGGCGATGTACGAATACGGCTTTATCCAGATCGGCAGTGCCATCAAAATCGAAACTTGCGAAACGCAAATCGTAAAAAATTATTTCATCATTTTCGCCTTTTGAAATACAGTAAAATCCTTTGGAAAAACGCACAAGCCGTATAAATTCCGCATTTTTATTGAATTTTTCGGCTAAATAATGATTTTTAGGAAAATATTTTTTAAAATCAATCCCTTTGTTTTTGATGCTGTAATTTGCCGAAAAAAATCCGTCGTCATCTTCTACTATCACAAGCCACACAAAATTTGTAAGCGGCAGTGGCGATGTAAGTATTCTGCTATAATTTATATTTTGATTATCAAGTCGTAATCTGATTTTTTGGTCAAGCGATATTTTATTGAAAACCGTAAAACCAAGATATGTTACCGAAAGGAGCATTGCCGATAATGCAATTATTTTTCGTGATTTTGTTCCTTTTTTTACAAAAATAAAACATACCAGGGCAACAGCAAGAGGCAAAATTAAAAATATGTCCACAATTCCAATGCAGTCGAACGATACACGAAAATTGCTGAACGGATAAAAAATTGCCGTTCCATACGAATTGAAACAGTCAATAAATATATGCGAAAACAAACACCATGAAGTTAATTTTATCCAGTCAATGAAATTTTGTCCGGTTTTTTTATGAATTACCGCAAGTAATTTCGCTATCAGAGGAACAATCAGAACACAAAACAGAATAGAATGCGTTGGACCTCGATGAAAAAGTAAAGATTGAGCAGGCTGAAGAAAGGGCTGTGCAATTACATCCAAATCGGGCAAACTTGCAATGGCTGCACCCCAAAGCACGGCTTTTTTTCCTAATTTGCCGCCGGCAACAATTTCACCTGTAACAGCGCCGATTAATATGTGAGAAATTGAATCCATGAATTTTAAAACTTGCAATGAAATTTTTTATTGAATATTTCATTTTTAATTACTTTTGCACAAAAGTAAAAAAAAGTGAGCAAAAAAAAACAAAATGTTATTTTAAATAATGTTGAAATTATTGATATTGCCGCCGAAGGCAAGGCTGTGGCACGAATAGACGGAAAAGTAATTTTTGTTCCGTATGCAATTCCCGGCAGCATTGTTGATGTGCAGATTGTGCGTAAACAGCGTAATTTTATGGAAGGAAAAATTGTAAATATTGTCAAACAATCCGATAAGTTTGTTGATGCTTTTTGTGAGCATTTTGGCATTTGCGGCGGTTGTAAATGGCAAAATTTACTTTACGGCGAGCAGCTTTTTTACAAACAAAAACAGGTTGCCGATCAGTTTCAAAGAATAGGAAAAATAGATTTTCCCGAAATTAATAATATTATTGCATCTCCGAAAACTGTTGAATATCGCAATAAACTGGAGTTTACCTTTTCGTGCAAAAGATGGATTACACAAAACGAAATTGATGAACAGGCAGCCATAACAAATTACAATGCTCTGGGTTTTCATATTCCTCAACTGTTTGATAAAGTTTTGAATATAAATTACTGTTATCTTCAACCCGAGCCATCGAATGCAATACGCAAAGCGGTTTATGCCTTTGCAACGGAAAACGGTTATTCGTTTTTTGATATTCGCGGAAAAGGCGGATTTTTGCGCAATCTGATTATTCGCAATAACAAATGCGGCGAAGTAATGGTGATTGTTGTATTTGGTTGTGAAGATGAAAAAAAACGTTGCGCCTTACTTGATTTTCTGCAAACAAAATTTCCACAAACTGTTTCGCTGCAATACGTTATAAACACAAAACTTAATGACACAATCAGCGATTTGGATGTAATATGCTATCGCGGCAGCAGTTTTTTGATGGAAGAAATGAACGGATTAAAATTCAAAATTGCAGCAAAATCATTTTATCAAACAAATACCGAACAGGTTTTAAACCTTTATCAAACGGTATTTGATTTTGCAAATGTCAACAGTTCGCAAACTGTTTACGATCTTTACACCGGAACGGGAACAATTGCCCTGTTTCTTGCGCGATATGCAAAAAAAGTGATTGGTATAGAATACATTGCAGAAGCAATTGAAGATGCGGAATATAATGCAAAAATAAACAGTATTCATAATGTTGATTTTTACGCTGGAGACATGAAAGATGTTCTTACCGCTGATTTTATCAACACAAACGGCAAGGCAGATGTTATCATTCTCGATCCTCCGCGTGCAGGAATTCATCCCAAAGTCGGCGAGGTGATTTTAAATGCACATCCTGAAAAAATTGTTTATGTAAGTTGTAATCCTGCTACTCAAGCCCGCGATTTGCTTATGTTTACCGCCGAATATAAAATTGAAAAGATACAGCCTGTCGACATGTTTCCGCATACGCATCATGTCGAAAATATTGTGCTGCTTGTTCGAAATAAAACAGTTGCTCCTTAATAAGTGTTGAAACTATTTGTTATAAACATTTATAAATGCAGATTGCCGAATAGAAAAACCGAGTTTTATACAGATACAGGCAAAAAGTCGGCAAAACAGGAACAGGTTTTTTCTTCTTTGTGTTCGTCATTGCGAACTGCAAAGCAGTGAAGCAATCCAGACCTGTGCTTTGTGTTCTTTCTGGATTGCTTCGCTCGCAATGACGATACAACAAAACCTTATTTCTACTTTATTTCAAAAACAAAACAACCTTAGTAGCAACAGATAACACACACCCGCCGACCTTATTACCTTATTGTTCATTTGTTTCCTGCATCCCGGCGGGATGCATCGCTCGGTAGAATTTCACCTCAATCAAAGATTACGTGCGGAGCAGCGGCGATTTTTCAAGTCATCTGCGGCAACCCGCACGTGATGCACAAAGAGATGTTGTTTCTACCGAGCGATGCATTCCTAATGGAATGCGAATAAGCAAATCAGGGAGCGC